>JBBRJI010000132.1:0-10897 GCA_038219625.1 Pirellulales bacterium
CCAGGACGTGAGGCGTTCCCTGGTGATGTGTTTTACTGCCACAGCCGCTTGCTAGAACGATCGGCAAAACTTTCTAAGGCCTTGGGCGGTGGTTCGATCACTAGTCTTCCCATTATCGAAACCCTCGAAGGCGAAGTTTCCGCGTACATTCCAACCAACGTGATTTCCATCACCGACGGTCAGATTTACCTCCAACCTGACTTGTTCTTTGCCGGTATTCGTCCTGCCATGAACGTTGGTATCTCGGTTTCACGCGTGGGTGGTAACGCTCAGATCAAAGCCATGAAGAAGGTCGCAGGCGGCCTCCGATTGGACTTGGCTTCCTTCCGCGAGTTGGAAGCGTTCGCTCAGTTGGGAACCGAACTCGATCCTGCAACTCAGTCAAAACTGGATCGCGGTTATCGAATGGTCGAGTTGCTCAAGCAATCGCAGTACCAACCGATGGACGTGGCCGAACAAATCATCAGTATCTACGCGGGCACTCGAGGTCATCTCGACGAAATTGCCGTCGACCGAGTTCGCGAATTCGAGATCGGTTTGTTGAGCTTCGTACGAGATCGAAAACCCGACCTGTTGATCAAGATCCGTGAAGTGGCCGATTTGACCGCCGATATCGAAGAAGCGATCAAGTCTGCGATCACGACTTTCAAGGCTTCGTTCCGCTAAGCGCTTAGGGAAGGGTTCGTAAGCTATGGCCAATATTCGTCAGCTCGACAAAAGACGCAAGTCTGTCAAAAACGTCCGCAAAATCACGCGCACGATGGAATTGATCGCGACCGCGCGCTTCAAGAAGGCGATGGACCGCGCTGCTGCTGCGACGGACTACACCAAACGCATCACGTCGATCGTTCAAGACATCGCCAAGAGCGGAACGGACGTGTCGCATCCGTTGCTTACCGCACACGATCATGTCGATTCGATGGACATGCTGGTTTTGACCGGCAATCGAGGATTGTGCGGTGGGTACAACGGTTCTGTGGTACGGGCGGCAACCCTTCGACGAAGTGAGATCAAAAAGGAGATCGAGGCGGGCCAAATGCGAGTCAGCGGAAAGCGAGGCATTTCCGCCATGCGATTCGCGGGCGTACCCATCGAAAAGACCTACACCGAGTTCGACGACCAACCATCCTTCGCCGCGGTCGCAAAAATCGCCGATGAACTGATCGAGCGTTATATCACCGGCAAAATTGATCGGGTGGATGTCGCGTACACCAAATTCCTAACCATATCGAAGCAAACCGTCGTAGTCGAGACGCTCTTGCCTTTTGCGAGCTTGACCCCCGCCACGCCCGGAGGCGTAAGCGATGAACCTGTGAAAACGAGTGGCATCCGAGATGACTACGAGTTTTTGCCATCTGCAAATGGGATCCTGGAAGAGGTCGTGCCAGCGAGTTTTCGAGCTCGGTTGTTCAAGTGCTTCCTGGATGCGGCTGTCAGCGAGCAGATCGCCCGAATGATCGCCATGAAAAGTGCGACCGAAAATGCGGGCGACATCATCAAGTCCTTGTCGAGAACGTACAACCGCGCTCGTCAAAGCAAGATTACACAAGAGATCATGGAAATCATCGGTGGTGTAGAAGCCCTAGGTTAAGCCCTCGGTTAAGACCACTTAAAGACCACTTAAAGACCACTTTACAGCCAATTCACCCATCAACTAACGAACTGGTACGCCAGCGTTCGAAGCCCATCAGCCTCGAGCGGTTAAACATTCGGTTTATCAAGAAGAGAGCAATCATAATGAGCGTCGGAACTGCAAAAAACATAGGCCGAGTCTGTCAAGTTATTGGCTCGACGTTTGACGCAGAGTTTTCGGAAGGCAATTTGCCCGCGATTTATAACGCGGTCAAAATCGAAAGCGAAAAGAAGGGGGTCAAGATCAACCTCACCGCGGAAGTGCAACAGCACCTTGGTGGCGGTCGTGTTCGATGCATCGCCCTCGGTAGCACCGACGGATTGATGCGTGGTCTCGACTGTATCGATCTTGGAAAACCGGTTACCGTCCCTGTTGGCATCGGAACTCTGGGACGCGTCTTCAACGTTTTGGGTGAGCCGATCGATCAACGTGGCCCGGTTCAGGCTGATGATTATTGGACCATCCACCGACAAGCACCCAAGGTGTCGGAACTATCGACCAACACCGAAGTTTTCGAGACGGGTATCAAAGTTATCGACTTGCTCACCCCGTTCGTCCGAGGTGGTAAGGCTGGACTATTCGGCGGTGCGGGACTTGGTAAGACAGTTATTCTTCAAGAGTTGATCGCGCGTGTTGCCAGTACGCACGGTGGATACTCGGTCTTCGCAGGTGTGGGCGAGCGTACTCGCGAAGGGACCGACTTGTGGTTGGAAATGCAAGAAACCGAAATCGGCCAGACCGGTCGCAAGGTTATCGAGCAAACATGCATGGTCTTCGGCCAAATGAACGAGCCACCAGGAGCCCGTCTCCGCGTTGCTCTCTCCGCCTTGACCATGGCTGAATACTTCCGCGATTCGACCGGTAAGGACACGCTGTTGTTTGTGGACAACATTTTCCGTTTCTCACAAGCTGGGTCCGAAGTATCCGCACTGCTAGGACGAATGCCATCCGCCGTGGGATATCAGCCGACCCTCGCCACCGAAATGGGTGCCTTGCAAGAGCGTATTACATCAACCAAACGCGGGGCTATCACTTCCGTGCAAGCGGTTTATGTTCCTGCTGACGATCCGACGGACCCTGCACCAGCAACGGCGTTCGGACAGCTCGATGCGTTCATCTATCTGGAACGATCCATTTCGGAAAAAGGAATCTATCCCGCCATCGATCCGCTAGCATCCAACTCCCGTATTCTCGACCCTGCAATCGTCGGTGAACGGCACTATGCGATCGCTCGACGCGTCCAAAAGACTTTGCAAAGATACCGAGAACTACAGGACATCATCGCGATTCTCGGCGTGGATGAACTCAGCGAAATCGACAAGACAGTCGTTAAGCGAGCTCGTCGTATCGAACGTTTCTTGTCGCAGCCGTTCTTGGTGGCTGAAGTGTTCACTGGCAAGAAAGGTGAAATCACGACCTTGGCAGAAACGATTCGCAGCTTCGAAGAAATCTGCGATGGCAAGTGGGATCACTTACCGGAATCTGCGTTCATGTACGTAGGTGGAATCGATCAAGTCGAAGCTCAAGCAAAGCGAATGGCCGAACAGGGTAAGAAGTAAAGCATGAGCACTGACAACAAAGTACATTGCGTCGTGGTTACGCCTGAAAAAACGGAATTAGACACGACCTGTGATTCGATGGTGGTTCCCATGTTCGACGGCGAACTGGGGATTCAGCATGGTCGTGCACCGATGGTCGGCCGATTGGGCTTTGGAATTATGCGGATCAAGTCGAATAATGTTGCAACCGAGTGGTTTGTCGATGGCGGTTTTGTGCAAATAACCCGAGAAGGGGTATATGTACTGACAGACCGTTTGATGAAAACGGATCAGATTGATCGCAAGCAGGCGGAAGCGGATTTGGATAAGGCCATGACGATGGTCTCGAATTCGCCCGAATCGGCCGCTTTCAAAGAGCGAAGCCTAACGCAGGCAAGAGCGAAATTTAGATTGGCAAAATCGTAGGTAGGTCGCTCCGCCGACCGACGTCCTCGATCGTCATTCTCCACCGCTGCACAACTTCTATTTTATCTCCGGCCTTCGATTAAGAGTACAAAACTTGAGCGAGGGCCTCGCTCAGCCACAAAAACCAACTCGTGCCGCTCAAGTCGACGGAGCCATTTGACTACGGTTTGCATCTCGCAACGCAGCGATCATATCTTGCGTCGCATTTTCCACAGCCAACTGCCATGTGCTTGCGCTTCTGTACTTGGCGTTCTCGTAGGCAAAGATAATGCCGCGGGAGCTGTTGATGATCGCGCCCAATCCCTGGTCATCCATTCCGTGAACAACGTCCGATGCGGATCCACCTTGTGCGCCGTACCCAGGTATCAGTATCCAGGCGTTTGGCATGCGTTTGCGCATGGCCTGCAACTGCTCGGGGTAGGTAGCTCCAACCACCGCCCCAACGCATCCATATCCGCTTTGTCCAGAGGCCGTCAGTAATGCCTGTTCCTGAACAAAGTCAGCTACACGATCCGATATCGTACGAGAGTCGATGGAAAGATCTTGCAAAAAACCACTCCCCGGGTTGGATGTCTTGACTAGGACAAAGATACCAGCCCCAACAGCAGTGGATTGATCGATGAATGGTTGCAACGTATCGGAACCAAGATATGGACTTACGGTCAGAGCATCGGTCCCCCAAGCGCTTCGGCCGTGTGTCCCTAAGTAGGCTTTGGCATACGCCGTTGCGGTGGAGCCAATATCGTTGCGTTTAGCATCCATGATGACGATCAGCCCTTTGCTGGACGCGTAGTTGCATACGCGTCCAAGCGCCAACACCCCGTACGGCCCCAGTTCCTCGAAGAACGCACTTTGTGGCTTCACTACCGGAACCAATGAGTACGTTGCATCGATCACTTCGCAGCAAAATTTTTCATAGGTACTTGCCTGAACCTCAAGCGAAGTAGCCCGATCGACTCGAATTCCGATGGGAAGCTGTTCCAGTCTTGGATCGAGTCCAACACAAACCGGATTCCCCTTGTTCTGAACAGCCTTGGCCAGGCGATCACCGAAAGCGTGTTGGTGCATGCGGAAGAGCTTATTTCTTAGTTGTCGTGGGTTGGGTTTTCGCGGGCTTGATTTCTTTTGACTTGGATTCAGGCACTGGGACAGGTTTTGCCACCAAAAGCTTCAAGATGTTCTCAGGAACCTTCGCTGACAAGTGCTTAGGTTCTTCCCTGTTTTCCTTGAATGGCTCCAATTCCGAAGCGCCAAAAGGTGGCTCATCACTCAATGTCAAAACGAGCCGAACCGGCGTATTCTTGGGCGGGATGCGTTCGGTAAAGGCCTCAAAAATCAGATTGGCGTTGGATTGTTCGCTCTTTACGGCGACATCCATCGTGGACGTTGTGAAATTGGAAACGGATATCAATTCGCCACTGTCCCCTAAATAGTGTTCCTTGCCTTCTTCATCTTTGTAGATCTTGCTGCCAGCGAAGACCCAATCCCATTCCATGGGTTTCTTGGTTCCGGACTTGCGAATCCAGTTTTGCGCAAGGGTTCCCTTGATTTTTCCGTCGGGTTCCGGCCAAAGAACGTAAACTCGAATGGTCGTACCGTGCGCGGGTTTGAATGGTTCGAACGTCGCCGTGCTTCCGGGCTGTGCACTGATTGCCAGCAAGCCCGCGTGAACGAGTTGAGCTCTTGAGAAAACAGCCACAATGGCTTCGTGATCTTTCGTACCAGCCGGGCAAGCGAACAGCTCTAAGGGAACTTCGCGTTGAGCAATATATCCATCTAAAATCACAACTTGTTCGTCACGATTGATCCAAATTCGATTCTCACGATGCAGTGATTTGCAGTCTTTTGGTTCTTCGAATCGATCCGCAACCAGCTTTAGTAAGTCGGCCTGACTCTTCCATTCATCCTCCTCGCAACACGAGGTTGGACGCTCGCAGCAAAACGCAATCAAAAGCACCGCAACTACGAATTGTCTGGAGTGGGAGCCCATTAGGGTAATCTTGGACATGTGTCTTCAAGTCCTGTGCAGGTACCAACGTTTAAGAAACTTTTTTGAACGAACTCGGCTGACAAAAGTCCATAGTCAAAATTCAAATTTTTTTTATTCCAAAACTGTTCCCAAGAAACCGGCTTGGAACGCTTGCATCTTAAAATTCTGGAACAACAATTGGCGTTCCAACACGGAAGGCGCTTTGCGCGTGCATCGTCACCTTCCTTATTAGCAATCTTATCATTATTCGCTAACGTCGACGAGTGACCTATGGACTGGGTAAAGCCCAAGCATCGCGCCAGGCAATTGAAGCAATCCGATACTTCCGATGAAGAAGTGTCAGCGAGTGCATGGCTCAAGCAGCTTTGCGAGGAAAACGTTGCTATTTTGCAGACTTCGCTGCCGGTTCGTGAGACCTTGTCGAAAAAGAAGCCGACTAAAGTCGGGGTTGCCGAATACCTCCGAGCGACCATGTGGGGTACCGGTGTCTGGGAAGTCGAAAATAGTAGCCGCCAGGAATGTCTCAGCGACCTGGTCGAGTTGTTCGGCGGATTCGCACCGGTAGCCAATTCGAAAAAATCACCGCGTACGAAGGGAAGTGGTAAGTCGAAACCTTCCAATGTAACCGCTCGCGAAGCCAATGCGTTGCAAATGGCAAGTGCAACGAAGATTGGAAAGTGGATTTCACAGCAATTGCCAAAAGCGAGTTACGATCCTTACGTAGCCTTGACCTGCGCAGGTTGGATTCATGCCTTGCCTGAAGCTGGCCGCAGCATTTCACCCGCCCTTTGGCTGGAAGTGCTCCAGTGCGCTTTAACTCAAGTCGATCGTGCATGGGATAGTGGACCGTCCGATGGATTGTTTCCTTGGATGGTATGGGCATGCGAAGTCCCATTAGCACTTGCAAAACAACTTTCTCATCTTGGCGGTAAGGATCGCATCGTAAGTGAAACCCTCAACCGGATCGCCTTGCTGCTCGAGGAAACGTCCGACAATCCTCAGAGTTTTCTGGCACGAGGCGGACAAGATCTTCGAGCGTTGCTTGCTTGCATCATGCGATGCCGATGGTCTGCGGACGAGGTGGGCGCTCGCAAGTGGTATCCGCCCCAGCGCAAAGCAATCTCCAAATTGGCGATCGCTGGACTTGCATTGAGCGATGCGGAGGGGCGGCAGTTGCTCTTTGACCGAGATGACACGAGCCTCGACGAAGATTTCTGGTGCAACCTAAATCAACTTGCCGGAAAAAACAAAAAACTTCAACTGGCAACAGCCTGCGCCCTTCCGGACAGTATCGGCAAGGCATTAGGAGAAAAGCCGTCCAAGCTCCGCAAGGATGTGACGATTGACGTTTCGATGCCCAGCCATAGTCACTATTGGGAAAAGAACTCGATTGCGACCATGCGGCGTTCGTGGCGAGATCGCGGCTGTCGAGTCGCCGTGGACTTCTCCGCCGATGTGATTTGGCTGGATGTGATCGGCAACGACGGACAACGCATCATGAGTGGTGACTGGGATGTCGAGATCTTTCAAAATCAAAAACCGCTTCAGACCGACGTGTCTTGGCAAGAGGTCTGCTGGTTTACCGACGACGATGTGGACTATCTCGAACTGGAGTGCGAAGTCGAGAATGTTTGTAAAATCCAACGACAAGTGATGCTGATGAGAGACGAAGGAGTTGTGTATTTCGCCGACGCCCTCATCGCGCAAGCACCGGATCAATGGTCTGTGAAATCGACGTGGACCCTTTCGAATGATATAAAACTTCGTTCCGAGCCCAAGACGACCGAGGGGAAATTGGTTCGCGCGGGAAACGAAAACCAAACAACAGCGCTGCTCTTGCCAGTTGCCATGCCTGAGTGGCGAAGGTCACCCAACCACAGTCGACTGGAATGCACTGCACAGACACTCTCTTTGCAATGCGACTCTACTGCCAAAAACCTTTACAATCCTTTGGTAATGTCGCTGCGTGGGATCGAGTCGACGCCCGCTTACACATGGCGTCAACTTACCATTGCGGAAGAACTGCAAAATCAACCGCGGCACATCGCCGAGGCCTACCGTGTACAAGTGAATCGCGATCAGTGGGTATTTTACCGCTCGCTCACTCCATGCGCACGACGAACCGTGATGGGGTTGCATCTCAATACCGAATTCTATGCCGGACGATTCTCTCGTGAAGACGGATTATTTGAACCCGTCGTTGAAGTGAATCCTGAGTAGTGTGGCACGCTCTCTGTATATTGGGTGGCACGCTCTGAGGTACGAAGGGCGTGGTGAATCGCCAGAGACATTTGCCACAGTTCCCACGCCCATCGCGCCCATCGCTCTGAGCGTGCCACCCGAACGCAATCGAAATGGCGATCAGCGAACGACAGTTAATTCGTGCCAACATTCAAATACAGTTTGGCATACTCTTCGACCGCGGAGGCTAGCTGCCCTGCTATCTTTTTTCGATTTCCCTTGGTGCGATAGTCTGCTCCAAACTCCAGTTGCATCGCATCGATCCCTACGACTTGATGACTACCGTACGTCTTCACAATGTACCCGCCAGTAAAACCCGACTGCTCGCGTTCATCGAAGGGATCCGGAAACACTGTCCAGCCTTGAGCCTTCATCAAGCCGAACATACTCATGTCTCCGATATGTGCCGATTCACCAAATTTTTCACGCAATCGAGACACCGTCTTTCCATTGTTGGTACCTCGAAAGACCGTGTCACGTTTTGTGCCTTGGCCGTGAATATCAAGCAGAAGTCCACCGCGAAACTCATTTACGATCGAGCGGCATTGTTCCGTGAGTGCATCGTGATAGCGATCATAGACTGGCTTTGCGTCGGAATCTTCATAGGCTATTTCGGCAGGACGATTCGGATCGAGGTATTTTCGATCTACCGATGAAATGACCGAATAGGGACGACGCCCGAACTTCGCATCGATCGCATCGACAACATCGTGAGCTAGCTCTTCCGTGCCGCCGTCTCGACCGATAAAGAATCCTTTTGGCCCCGTTTCCATTCCTTTGCCCTGGCGAGCTTCGACATTCGGAATTCGGAATAGTCCTCCGTGGGGAGCCGAAATGATGATCGGCAATTTTCCTGTGTTTACAACGACCATTTGCTCCAGAGTGACATCTGCTCCCTGCTTTCCAACACCCTTTTCGAGGGTGGTTTTTTCTTGAGAAATCACCATGGATGCAAGAAGCGTCCAGGCGACAAGGAAAGGCAAGCACGTTTTTCGACAAACCATTTGCAACTTTTCCAATCAATTCTTTATTGGCTTGCTCGCCTCAGTCGGTCCAACAAGGCGACGCCAATACCAACTTCTTCCACTACCTCGCAGCATATCACATCCGCACCAGATAAATCGGCTTTTCGAAAGAAGTCGAAGAGTTTTGCTGCGTAGTCAAACGCGTCGGAACAAACCAGGATCGACCGAAATCGTGCTGCATTTGATGGTGGACTAACTCCAATATAATGCGCAAAGGACACCGCCGGCAGAAAAGTTTGAAGCTCGGAATCTGCGGTTTTCGCGGTGACGACCATAACTTTGGCTGTAGGTTGATAGTGTTTGTATTTGAGGCCCGGTGAGTTTGACGCAGAATCTTTTTGGTCGATCGAATTGCAAGAATAGGGCTCGATGGACGCACAGACTTCCTGCAACTGCTCCAATGAGACCCCACCTGGTCGCAACACCCGAGGAGGATGCGAAGTGGCGTCTACCACCGTGCTTTCAAGACCGAATAATGTTGGTTCACCGCAAACCAAGCCTGCGATTCGGCCATCGAGGTCTTCCGCCACGGCTTGCCAAGTTGTCGCGCTGGGTCGCCCAGATCGATTCGCGCTGGGGGCAGCAAGTGGAACTGCAGCGTGCCGAAGAAGCTCGAGTGCTACAGGATGGTTGGGGAGTCGAACGGCAACGGTATCTAGCCCGGCAGTTGCCAGATCGGGTACTTCAGGTCGCTTGGGAAGCACAATCGTAAGCGGCCCCGGCCAAAATCGCGACATCAACTGTTCGGCGATCTTCGGCACGTCACGTGCGATCAAGGAAACTTGGTTTCGGTCAGCAATGTGCACGATGAGAGGATTGTCCGATGGACGCCCTTTGGCGACAAAGATCTTCTGGACGGCCGTAGCATCCATTGCATTAGCCCCGAGACCGTAGACCGTCTCAGTTGGAAAAGCAACGAGCTCAGCGGAACGAAGAAGCTGAGCAGCGCTGTCCAGCTCCAAAACCGAAAAATACTTGGTTTTCATTTCTCGGCGATCAGGTGATCAGGGCTCAGGCAAGCTGCAATCAGTGGCTAACCGTCGGCGTTCCGTTAGCAAAGTCAGTAGGGCTAGCTGGCGATTTGCTCGGAAAGCGACTTGCAAAGAAGATTCTTTCCCAGAGGCTTGCCTTTCGCACTCGAGAGTCGGAGACTGGCAAAGTATGTTCTTTTCCGCGACGCGTCTCCAAGACGAGTTGGCCATCTTTGACTTGCCGAACAATCCAGTACTTATCTACTTCGTACGAGTACATTTCGCCGTGAGGAGATGGCGAAATATATTTTGCTCTTTTGCCAGGGGATAAACTGTGCTTTTCGCGTGTATAGACTACCCAATCGTTTGGACAGAAGGAGCCGATCATGCGGATTTATTCCTCGCTCGAAAATTTGAGATCCCAAGTTGAGTGGGTTGTTAAGCCCCAAACGAAGCGGCGTTGCAAACGGGTCGATGACCTGGATTAGCGACCCGCACAGTCTATTCTTTATTGTGAAGCGTTGCAGATCCAGGTCAGCTTTGACTCGGATTGCAGAATTCAAGATAATAGTGGTGATTTTTTGGATTAATTCGGTGCTTCGAATGGTTCCGAGGCAGTCGCATACGCATTCCAACACTTATTGAGAGCCGAATGAAACCAACCAATGTGTCGACCAGCGAATCCAGACCGTGCACCATCATGTTCGTATGTTTAGGGAATATCTGCCGTTCGCCGGCTGCTCAAGGGGTCATGGAATCGCTGGTTAAGGAACGGTCATTGGGTCATGAGTTCAAAGTCGATTCGGCTGGGACGACCAGTTATCACATCGGTCGTCTGCCGGACGCAAGGATGTTAGACGCTGCTGCCAAGCGTGGTTACAAGTTGACGAGCCTGGCCAAGTCGGTGAGGAAAGGGGATGTCGTGGATCGGCGATTAGTTTTGGCCATGGATCGAGAGAATTTTAAAGAAATAGCCAGGATAGCGGGGGGCGAAATGGGAAACGTCCGAATGTTAAGTGACTATTTCGCCCCCCGCTATCCTGGCTATTTCTTTAAAATTCTCTCGATCCATG
>JBBRJI010000133.1:0-10896 GCA_038219625.1 Pirellulales bacterium
GGCGGCGACGATGAACAATATGTCAAGGCAGCGATTGCGGCTGGAAACGAAATCCTTGGATTTAGCGACCACGCCCCTTTTCCAGGTGTTGTCCCTACGTGCCAGACCGTCGCCACGACCGCAAAGACCAAAACGGGCGCAAGGTAGGTCATCATCTTGTTGATCGACTTGTTGGTCGGTGCGTTCATGAGTTCCCTCGGGAAAGCGACGCGGCAACTTGGCCATAGAACGCAGCAAACTCGCTGGTACTTCGCAGGCCAGCTTCGCGAGGAAACGAAAAAGGCACCTCCATTCGTTCCGCGATTCGCCCCTGGCTCATGATTGCAATCGCCTGGCTCAAGTAGATCGCCTCCGCGATGTTATGCGTAACAAAGAGCATGGTGCACTTCTGTTCCATTGCAACTGCCAGCAGCAAGTCGTTGAGCTTGGAACGCAACATGTCGTCCAACGCAGCAAAGGGCTCGTCGAGCAGTAGAATCGTAGGATGAGTTGACATGGCTCGAGCGATCGAAGCTCGCATTTTCATTCCACCAGAGAGTTGCGATGGAAATTTTCGCCAATCCGATTTTTGAAATCCGACCAGATTGAGCAAATGTTCCACAAAGTCAATTGTCTCTTGCTTTTTGTGAGTGCCCCTAAGTTGGCATGGCAACATGACATTCTGCCAGACGTTTCGCCATGGCAACAACGCTGGCTCTTGAAAAACAAACGAAAGCTTTTCGCGTGCGGATTTCGACATCACTGTAGAAACGGGTTCGCCGTCAACCATCATTTCGCCCGCGTCCGGTTCAATGAGGCCTGCCACCACTCGAAGCAAAGTGCTCTTACCGCATCCGCTGGGGCCAAGCAGGGAAACGATCTGGCTCGATCGCACCTCCAGGCTCAGATCATTGAGGACCTTCTGTTTGGCCGCTCCAGTTCCAAATGTTAGCTGGATCCCCTTGCACGCAATGATCGGGGAATCCGTTTTCGCAGCCTGCTCAAACGCATCGAGGAGCGTCGGCCCCATTAGCTGGTCTTTCCAGTATTGGCGGTCGCCACTTTAGGAAAGTCGTTTGCGATTAAAACGTCGATCTTGGAAGCAAGGATGAAGTCGTTTACGCTCAAGCCACCGATGGCGTGTGTTGAGATCGCAATTTCCAGATTTCGATAGCCAGTCAAATGGAGATCGGGATGGTGCGCTTCTGCCTCGGCCAGTTCAGCGATTTTGTTAATACAAGCCACCGCCTGCACGAAATTCTTGAAAACGATCTTGCGATGAATCCACTTTTCATCAACGCTAAGATTCCAAGCGGGTAGCAATTCCAACTGTTTTCGAGTGTGTTCGACCGTAAAAGCCTCAACACCCCCTTCGCAAGGAACGCATTTTTTCGAAATCAATTCCGCTGGTGGTACAATTTGCATGGTTCATCCGCTCGATTTGTGTCGTAAAGTCTAGTCAAGGACGTAAAATGAGTTTGGTAAACGCCTTAAGAACTCACACCGTATCGAAGAAATGTTGCTCCACAATTCCCCAATCCGATTTTTTGATTTTAATGCAAGGCGTAAGGGTGCGCGTCTGTTCACTGCAACAGTCATGATGCTTTTGACGTATTCTCTCTCAGCGTCAACCTTGCAACCGGCCCTTGGGATCGATTGGGTCGCTCGAGATAAGGAATTTTTTGAGAAAATCCAACCTATTTTGAAGTCTGCCTGCCTGGAATGCCATTCCGGATCGGAAGCGGACGCCGGGCTGGCATTGAGCAATTTCAAAACGTCCAAGTCGATTCTCAAGGAACGTCAAACGTGGGAAAAGGTAATCCAGCGTCTTGAATTGGAAGACATGCCGCCCAAAGACGCCGCGCCGCTCGCAGGGGCGGACCGCAAAAGGCTGGTTGAATGGCTCAAGTCCGCGATCAACGACATCGATTGTGGGCGAACTCCGAACCCAGGGAGTGTTACCTTGCGTCGACTCAATCGGGTGGAATACCGAAATACGGTCCGCGATCTTTTGGGAATTGACTATGCACTTGCTGCGGGGTTTCCGGGTGATGACGTTGGGTATGGATTTGACAACATTGGAGACGTTTTGACTTTGCCACCGTTGTTGATGGAAAAGTATTTAACGGCGGCCGAGGACATCAGCCGAAAAGCCATTCTTGCACCCGAGCCTGGACCGGTCTTTGAGTCGATTCGCAAGCCCAAGCAGCTTACCGCTGGAAGTTCAGGCAAAGCGAACGACGGCTACTTTTCGTTTTATTCGAATGGAAAGATAACGATTGAAGAGCAGCTACCGTGGAAAGGGGAGTTTTCGCTCGAACTAGGGATGACAGGCTCACCTGCTGCCGGCGAGTACCCTCGCATGCTTGTTTCTGTCGATGGGAAAAAAGTCAAAGAGTTCTCCGTGCAAAGCGAACCGGACACACCCAAAAACTTCGTCGTGCCGATTCGAATTAGCAAGGGGGGAAAACGAAGCATCACGCTAGAGTTTACCAACGACAAGACGGTCGAGGCCAAAAACGGAAAGCCAGCGGAAGATAGGAACATCGCGATTTACGATCTCAAGATTTCTGGCCAAAAACCAGCAGATCCGATTCCGGAATCCCAATTGCCAGAGAGCCATCGCAAGATCGTTAAGGCGACCCCAAGTACAGGTGTGTCCGTCGAACAAGCTGCAACGGAGGTCCTTCGGCCGCTTGCCAGCAAGGCATTTCGCCGACCCGCTACGACTCAGGAAGTGAAACGATTAGCTACGTTGGCCAACGACGCGATCGAGGCAGGAGAATCGTACGAGGGTGGCATACAAGTCGCGTTGCAAGCGATTTTGGTTTCGCCAAGCTTTCTCTTCAAAGTGGAAGAACCAGCTCCGCAAGTTGCCGGTCAGTTTCCATTGCTAACCGATTTCGAGTTGGCAACTAGGCTTAGTTATTTTTTATGGAGCTCGATGCCCGATCAAGAACTGCTTGGGGTCGCTCAGAAGAAACAGTTAAGAGATCCCTCGATCTTGAAACAACAAATTGAGCGGATGATCAAGCACAAACGATCGAATGCCTTCGTCGAAAACTTCGCTGGTCAGTGGCTTACCTTGCGAAAACTCGACCAGTTTATTCCGGATGCGAATTTGTTTCCAAAGTGGACTACGGAGATCCGCGAATTGGCTCGCCGTGAGACTTATCTTTTCATCGCCGATATCGTGCAGGGGAACAAGAGTATGATGCGTCTCTTGGACGCGGACTACTCCTTTATGAACGACAAGCTGGCCAAGTTCTACGAAATCCCGGGAGTCGAAGGTGACGAGTTCCGAATGGTTTCTACCAAAGGGCACAAGCGGTTGGGCTTGCTGACACATGCATCGATACTTGCGGTTACAAGTAATCCAACGCGAACCAGTCCCGTCAAACGAGGCAAGTGGGTTCTCGACAATCTGCTCGGCACTCCTCCGCCAGCCGCTCCGCCTGGGGTTCCAGAGTTAGACAAGGCTGAACTTACTGGAACTTTGCGTCAACGAATGGAGCAACATCGAGCTGATCCCGCTTGTGCCTCATGCCACAAATTGATGGACCCCATCGGAATGGCCATGGAGAATTACGATGCCATTGGCCGTTGGCGAACGCTTGATTATGGTCAACCCATCGACACCTCAGGCGAATTGCCGGGTGGCGATAAGATCAAGGGACCGGCCGATTTGATACGAAACATTGGGAGCAAGAACGCTGAAAAATTTGTTCGCTGCCTTTCGGAAAAAATGCTGGTTTATGCTTTGGGGCGTGGACTGGAATATTACGATCGATGTGCGATTGACAAGATCCAAGCGAAACTGATTCAAGACGACACCAAGTTTTCAACGCTCATTTACGAGATCGTGGTCAGCGATCCATTTCAACGCAAAGGAGTTCGTGACGCATTATGAAAAATCAACGACTTTCTCGCCGAACCATTCTCCGTGGCTTAGGTACGGCTATGAGTTTGCCCCTGTTAGATGCGATGCTGCCCGTCGGTCGATTAGCAGCAGCGGCAGGGCCACAAGCTCCTTTGCGAACCATGTACTTTATGGTCCCCAACGGTGCTCATATGCCTGCTTGGACACCAGCTTCGGAGGGGCCTGGATACGCCTTGACGCCGACGATGGAACCGCTGGCAAAGCACCGTGAATTTATTTCTGTTTTTAGTGGGCTGACCCTAGATGGTGCGAGGGCTCATGAGGACGGAGCCGGCGACCATGCGCGGTCGGGTGCGTCGTTTCTGACCGGTGCGCACCCAAAAAAGACGGATGGCGCCGATATCAAGAACAGTGTTTCGGTGGATCAAGTTGCTGCCCAGGTCATCGGTTCGAAAACACGATTTGCTTCCTTGGAATTGGGTCTTGAGGGATCTACGCAAGCGGGTGGATGCGATAGCGGCTACTCTTGCGCCTACTCAAGCAATCTGGCTTGGCGAAATGAAAACAGTCCCTTACCGAAAGAGAATGATCCTTCTGCCGTCTTTGATCGTTTGTTCGGGAATGGCGAAAAAGTGGGCGAGGGCAAGAGCCGAACAGCTCGGCTCGAACGGCGCAAGAGTGTTTTGGATTTTGTCCAAGAAGATGCAAAGACATTGCACAAAAAACTTGGCATCGCAGATCAACGCAAAGTAGATGAATACTTGTACGCAGTTCGTGAAGTCGAGAGTCGATTGGCGAACTCGAGCAAGCTTCGAATTGGAGAAGACGGGGTTCCCAACATACCTCGCCCCTCTGGAATTCCTCATGATCGGAGCCAGCATTGCAAGTTGATGTTGGATATGGTCGCACTGGCCATTCGGAGTGATTCAACTCGAGTGCTGACTTTCGGATTCGCTAATGAGGGGAACAACTGGGGCTATCCTGAAATTGGGGCGCCCGAGGGGCACCATGATTTGTCGCACCATGGCAAAAGCGAGGAGAAGCAAGCCAAGATCCAAAAGATCAATCTGTTTCACATGCAGCATTTCGCTTATCTTCTTGACCATTTCGCAGACGTGGAAGAGGCCGGAGGCAAATTACTCGACAATTGCATGATTCTTTACGGCAGTGGCATCTCCGATGGCGACCGACACAATCACGACGATTTGCCGATTATCATGGCGGGTAAGGCAGGCGGCAAAATTAAGAAAGCTTCCCATTGGCGGTTTCCAAAAGACACCCCGTTGTGCGACTTGTATCTATGGATGCTAAATCAATCAGGCGTCAAAGCCGATAGCTTTGGCGATAGCAAGGGAGTGCTGAAGTTTTCGTAGAAGTGTCGTGGCGTGGCCGACGCTGCTAGCGTCGGCTCGGATGCTAGCAGCATCCGCTCGGATGCTGGCAGCATCCGCCACGGTCAAATTTCCACTAGTGCCACAACCTGGAATTGTTACGTCACGCATGAACGGTTTGCGATTCGGTGTTTTTTTCCATGCCCCTGGCTTCACGCCAGGGGTTATGACCATCTATTCTAGCTAGAGAGAAGGTAAATATCCCCCGAGTAAAACTCGGGGGCATTTCACCACCCCACGGTGATGGGGCATTTCTGGGTTGCCGCACTAGTCTTGCCGTGGAAAGCAGTTATACTTATGCCATATGAATTCAGAACCTATTGTTCAGCAAGTCTTGAAACTTGTGCACGCGGCTGATTACAAGCCGTGCAAGCCCCGCGTCATTCACAAAAATCTAAAACTCCCTGACGAGGATTATCGCCCATTACGGCGCGCCATTAAGCAATTGGTCCGAGATGGTCTGGTCACGTTTGGCCCGAATCATTTGGTGCTCCGTGCCAATCCTACGAGCGATAGCAAGCTCGCAAAGAGCGATGCTGACGTACCGGTCGAAGAGTCTGAAGCTGATTCGGAGGACCTTTTCACGATTCCAAAACCAGTTAAACCGAAGCAAGATCGAGGTGAGGTAACTGGCATTTTTCGAACTGCCCCTGCGCGAGATTTTGGGTTTGTACGGCTTCCGCCCGTCGCGGGCGAAGCCAGAATCGAGGATGTGTTTATTCCGCCACCTGCGACTCGCGGCGCCATGGAAGGTGACACCGTTCGGATTCGTATCGTCCGATCCGGCAAGGACGGAAAAGTCGAGGGATCGGTTGAGGAAATTGTGGTTCGAGCTCGTCGCGAGTTCTCCGGAACCTATCAGCTCGTTGATGGCAAGTCCTTTGTTTGGCTCGACGGAGCCAACCTGGAGCACCCCATTGAAATCGGTGATATTCGGGGACTGCCCCTCAACGACAAAGATAAAGTCATTGTCGAGCTTGTTCGTTTCCCCGATGCATTCCATGTTGGCGAGGGGGTCATCCTCAAGGTTCTGGGGAGCAGCAAGAACCCTGCCGTGGACACGATGGCGGTCATGCACCAGTTTGGTTTACCTGATTCGTATCCAGAAGCTGCGCTAGAAGTGGCACGACATCAAGCGGATTTGTTTGATGACCAAGTCATTCCCGTGGGTCGAACCGACTTAAGGCTCGTTCCAACATTAACGATCGACCCCGTCGATGCACGCGATTTCGACGATGCCATTTCGCTGAGCAAGAACGAAAAGGGGAACTGGGAACTTCAAGTGCACATTGCGGATGTTTCGCACTTCGTCCCGCTCGGATCGGCATTAGACGAAGAAGCTCGCAAACGCGGAACTAGCGTCTATTTGCCCGATCGTGTGATTCCAATGATCCCGGAAACGATCAGCAACCATCTTGCCTCGTTGCAGCCGGATCACAATCGACTGGCCAAGACAGTATTCATGGAGTACACACCGGATGGAACGCTCATCCATACCCACACCTTCAACAGTGTGATTCGCAATCAGTACCGGTTCAACTACGAACAGATCGACAACTATCTGGAAGATCGCGAAGCGTGGCGAGACAAGCTCACGCCGGAGATTTTTCAAGTCGTCGCCGACATGCACGAACTAGCCATGCTACTGCGGCAGATTCGGAACACGAAGGGCGCGTTAGAGCTTACGCTGCCCGAAGTCAAAATCGACTTGGACAAAACCGGCAAAGTCCGCGGTGCTCATTTGGTTCTGCACACGCAGAGCCATCAGATGATCGAAGAGTTCATGTTGGCCGCCAATCAAGCAGTCGCTTCCTGGCTTGATTCGTTGGAACTCCCATTCTTACGTAGGGCACACGCTCCGCCGAACCGGATGAAGATGCGGCGGCTTAACGATTTCGTAAGAGCACTCGGCATTCAAGCTGAAAACATGGAGGATCGATTCGAGATCCAGAGAGTTGTGAATGCCGTCCGCGGCAAGACGACTGAGTATGCAGTGAACTTCGCCATTTTAAAAAGCATGTCGAAGGCCGTTTATCAGGCCGATTTTGAACGCCACTACGCGCTCGACATGACGCATTACTGCCATTTTACCAGCCCAATTCGAAGATACCCTGACCTTGTGGTGCATCGTATCGTTCAAAAGCTGATTGAGGGCAAACCTGCTCGTGAAGATGAACAGGTTCTCGAGCATTTGGGGCAACAATGCAGCGATGCAGAACAAAACGCAGAACTTGCGGAACGCGAATTGATCCGCGTGAAACTCCTCCACTTCATGGCCAAGAAACAAGGCGAGCTTCTCACCGGAGTCGTATCTGCCGTTCGGCCAACAGGAGTGACTGTCCGAGCCATCGAAATTCCAGTCGACGGACTTATTCCTGTCAAATCATTACCGAATGATCGCTATCGATTCGATCGCGACACGCATACTTTGGAAGGCTTTAAGGCTGGCAATCGTTTCCGATTAGGGGACGAACTGATTGTCCGAGTGGAACGCATCGACACGGCCAAACGGCATTTGATCTTCGGTTTTGAAAGGCTTACCCGACACGCCTTGCCGATAGCGTTGGATTCCAAAAAGGAAAAGAGAAAGGGTGACAAAAGCGAAGGCAAAAAGCGTTCCAAGGGGCACAACTCTGCTTCGAAAAGCGACGCGCTGTCTAGTCGCCTAAAGAATAAGAACGGTAAGAAGAAACCTCGTAAGTAAGCGTTTCGTTACTCGTACTTGTCCGTGTCCACAACCATTTTTTCCATTTTATGAACCAAGTCTGACGCTTCTAGCAGTGAGGACATCATTCTTTTGAGGACCGGTTCGACTTCGCCTAGACTTTGCGTATAAAAACTCTTAGCGGTTTCGTCGTTCCAGGTTTCTAGGACAATGTCCGTGGTTTCGCCCCACTTGCTGAGCGTGCTTTGCAACCGACTCCGACAACCAACGAGATCATTGCGACAGCGTGTGTCCATTGGGATCTTTCTTAGAGGGAGGGTAAGTATCCCCCGAGATGAACTCGGGGGCATTCTCATGCCGACGGCTCTGCGCCGCGGCTGCTGGCAATTTTTTCTTAGAGGGAGGGTAAAGATTCCCCGAGATTAACTCGGAGGCATTCTCATGCCGTCGGCTTTATGCCGAGTATGTGTTGGAATCACGTACGGGCCTTCGGGAATTATTGCGACTGCGTTATCGCCGGTTTGCGAAATACTCGATGCGATCGCATCCTCGATGGACTCAACCATTTGAACACCCGTAAGTTCACGATCCTTACCCTTGAGCCCCTCACTGTACAGAGATACGTTGCCTACCGCCAATGTCCGGAGCAGCATGTGGGTCTGCCAACCATCCACGTCTGCCAGTGGCATCCGTTGGATTCGATCCAAAAACCCTTGCCCGCCTAACCTTAACAAGTGCGATTGCGATTCGCGATATTCATGTGAACCGAGCCCCTCCTCGCAAGCGCTTGCAATAATCATTCTACCTCCATCCGCCAGTATTTGAATCGGAGCTACCATTCCCTTTACGGTTTGGTAATAAGTCTTATCTAACGGATAGCCAGCCGCACTCGTAACGACTGTATTGAATTGACGCCCAAGCGGCACTTCAGCATATCGCTTTACAAATGCGACACTCTCAAGGTGACTCTTTTCGCAATCGCCGAAATTCACGAAACTCATTCGCCTCGCCTCGTCGATCACTGTGTTGATGGCATAGACTTTGCCAAGTAGTTTTAAAATCTCAAGCTGCCCTCGGTGCAATGGGTTGCCCATTAAATTGCCGTTGCACGCAAGTGGATCGGCCATAAATCGATGATTATGGAATGTTCGAATGGTCTCTTCACCCGCCACACCAGGTGCAATCACTTTCCGCCCACCCGAGTAACCGGCCATGAAGTGAGGCTCCACCAAGCCTATCGCGACACGAAGGTCTGCATCGACAAGATGCCGATTCAAAACGACTGGAATTCCATCGGTTGAAGTATGCCCCAAATCGACCATCCAATTCCGGTCGCGCGCAAAGTGATTTTCGACTCGCACATTGTCGAAAACCCAATCGTCTCCAATGACTTCTCGCATTTCGCGACCTAGGTTCGGTCGATGCAAGCCCGTTGCGATCAGGATGGTGATGCGATCGAGCGCAACACCATGGCCACGAAGCTGCTCAATAAGCCCCTTGAGAATTGGACCATTGGGAACTGGCCTAGTGATATCGCAAATGACAATGCACGCTCGTTGAACTCCCATTGCTAATTCTATAATCGATGGCGCACCAACGGGTGACAACAGTGCGTCGCGAATGGCGGCTTGAGCATCCTCCAAAACAGGCATATCAGGCTTGCGAATGATGGTTGGCTCGCAGCCCTTAGGCAATCGAATATGAAGTTCACCCTTGCCGTACCGAATCGAAACTGAATCACTCATTTCCATGCCCCCTGCCGTCACTGTACACTCTAAAGTTGAACGCCATTCCGAATGGGTTTGGCATAGGCTGTAGCCAACTGCTTAATACCATCTGAACTCTCCTCCGGAATATGTTCCGGCAACCGAATCATCAATTCGACCAACAGATCACCGACGATGCCGTCAGAGCCTTTCAATCCTTGCCCCTTAACGCGGAGTTTTTTTCCACTATTGCTCATAGGTGGAATCGTTAAAGTGACAGTCCCGGCAGGAGTAGGAACATCGATGCGAGCTCCTTGAATTGCTTCTGGTATGGAAATGGGAAGCCGCAGTTCGAGGTTGTTGCCTGCGATTTTAAAGAATGGATGCGGTTCCAAGTTTACCTTGAGTATTAAATCTCCCGGCTTTCCAACTTCACTTGGCTGGCCCTGCCCTCGCAACCGTATCTTCTTGCCAGGTTCTATTCCTGCTGGAATCTTTACCGTGATCGCATCCCGTTTGCCATCGCGATCCAATTGAATGCGGGTCTCACCACCAAGAATAATCGTTTTCAATGGTACGGAAATCTCGGCTGCGATGTCTGCACCGCGAGGTTGTGGAGCGCGTCGCCCGCGACTCGGACCGCCGCCGCCGAATTGACTGAAAATGTCTCCAAGATCAACGCTACCAGCCCCTCCCCGCCCGAAAATGTCGCCAAAATCAAAACCTGCGCCACCGGCAGAACCACCACCTGCCGAACCACCGCGTGCTTGGCCACCCGCAAATGGATTCCTGTCTCCGAATTTCTCGTAATCGGGACCAAACTGGTCGTACATTTTGCGTTTTTCCGGTTCGTTCAAGCAGTCGTAAGCTTGCTGAACCTCCTGGAAACGCTTCTTGGCGTTCTTGTCGTCAGGATTATGGTCTGGGTGAAATTTACGTGCAAGTTTTCTGTATGCCTTAGAAATCTCTTCGGAAGTGGCTGTCCTTTCGACATCCAAAACCTTGTAATAATCGTTAGCCATTTTGGTTTCCATGCGTTGTACACTCTTGTAAGCCAAAGCCACGAGCGTAATGGTGTCGATAGCCGATAAGTCATTTTAGCTTCATTCCACAGGATCCCCCAGGGCAAACCCAACCCGAGTTTACCTATGCGAAAAACGAAGAATCTGCTAAGGGGAATCGTTCTTGTTTCGCCAATTTGCGTGATACATGCGTTCGCCCCGGTTCATTGCTTCAGCCAAGGGAACATAGAACTGGAGGTCTTCGACAAGGAAA
>JBBRJI010000134.1:0-10886 GCA_038219625.1 Pirellulales bacterium
ATGCCCAAAATCTTCACTTCGGCGAACTCGGAGGAGAGGTGTAGTTTGGGGGGTGCTTCTGGCAAGGCCGCTACAAAGCCGTTCGGATTCTCGATGAAGAGTCTTTACTGGCCTGTGCGGCTTACATTGATTTGAATCCAATTCGAGCAGACATGGCCGAAACTCTTGAGCACAGCGATTACACGTCGGTGCAACTCCGTGTTCAAACCATTAAGGCAACTGCCTCAGATGCGGATTCGAGCGGGGACCTGCCACCTATCGTTGAAACAGCAGCGTTGGAATCTGCGACCCCTTCACGGGCCGATGCGTTTCTTGCTCCCGTGTCGATCGATGAACGCGAGGATCCGTTGGGACCACATCCTAGTCGTAATGGCAAGCGGAGTAGCGACAAGGGTTTTCTGGCGATGTCCGAAGCGGAGTATCTAGAAATCCTGGATTGGTTAGCACGCGGCAGGGTAGTTGGGAAACGAGGTGCCACACCACTATCTGCACCGCCAGTCTTGGAACGACTTGGCATCGAGCCCACGCCTTGGTCAGCCATGGTGAAGGAGTTTGGAAGAGCGTTTAAGAACGTAGCCGGAACGGCAAAGAGTGTTTCGGACGCTCGCAGTCGCAAAACGCATCGCAAATTCTACCGAGCGCGAGTCTAAGCAACGCTTTCGTTACCCAGTTCTAAAATGTGACTGCTTGTGGGAATGCCGGCAAAGGTAGTTGTCTGCGCTTATTTCGAATGATTGGAATCGAAATAGAAAAACGGGACCAATTTCGCGAGCAGTCCGTGCCGATATCATCTCAAGTCGAGGAGCAGGAAATCGAGGCCGCACATAAAAGTGTCGTGTCCCCATGTGTCCAAACGGCGGCGACCTCGTTGCTCTATTTGAATCGCTCGAACTAGGTGTTACGGCGCGCAAGACATATGATGTCGATCAGGCATTCTTTGACGAGTATCGAAAGTAGTTATAAACGGAATGGAGATGTCGGAGCCATCCTACACCGCCCGCATCGGATGTTCTTGGTCTTGTCTTTAAATAAGCATATGCCCACTATTTGGCACGGGATTTGCGCTTAAAAAAACTCGAAATGCCCAGCTATTCGTTGGTCTGTCCGGCCCAACGATCAACGCCTAACTCAGATTTGGAGATTTCGGTAGCGCCTTTCGGTGAGGCAACACGATGCGGAAAGCTAGTTGTCGCCGAACATCCGTACTTTCCTTTCGGAGCCCAACAGACATGGTAAGCCATGCGAATTGTTCGTTCCTTCGGTCAGGGATGCCGGCCCGTCGCCCTTACTATCCTCGAAACTGCCGGCAATATTCATAGACGGCCATGGTGGTTGCGGTCGCTACGTTGTAACTATACGGTTGCCCATAGACAGGGATTTCTACGACGTGGTCCAATCGGTCAAGCTCTTGCTGATCCAGCCCTTCGCGTTCGGCCCCGATGACCAGGGCCGTCTTGCTCGGGAACGCAAATTCATAAAGACAAACGGAGTTGGTGGTTTGCTCTAAACCGACGCGCGCGTATCCATCCTCCCGAAGTTGTTCTAGCACCGGTGGCAGCGATCGACGCAGCGTTATTTCTACGACATCGATGGCATCCCTGGCAATCTCTCGATCGACCTTTCCTTGTCCGCACTGGATGATGCGGGTGATACCGGCGCAACCGGCGAGCCGAACGATTCGGCTGAGATTGACGTTGCTTCGCATCGGTGCCAAAACCAGCAAAAGCTCCCTCGGGGCAGCGAGTTGAGTGGGAGGTTTGTGGCGAATGTGTTCGAAATGGCTCATGAAACCAAGGCGTCGAGGTGTTTTTGGACCAACGCCAACAGGGCGTAATCGCTGTCGGGCCTTGACAGGGCGCCCGCTGGTATCGAAGCGTGCTCAATCACACCGCGTTGCGTTAAAAACATAGCGCAATTGTGCTTGTAGGCTGGAACGGGATCGCGAAACGCAATGAATCCCAAATACTGTAACCAATCATTCAATTCATAAAATCTCGCATCGCCCCACGCCCAATACTTATCTCTCAGGGCGAACGCTTCGGGATAGAATGCCGAAAGTCCCAAGAGGTAGTCGCTGCCCCACTGGATCATGTCGATCGCAAGATCGTTTCCAGTATAAACTCGAAACTCGGGTCGCTCCTCATTCTTGATGGCTAGTCGCTGCCACTCTTGTTCACGAGACAATGACGAATGCTTGATACCTGTCAGCGTTGGAATCGAAAGGAGAGCACGAAAGGTATCCAAATCATAAATTTCGCCGAAGGGCGCAAACATCTTGCCTAACTCAAAACCGAGAAGCTCGTCGCATTCCTTGGCAACTCTTCGGTAGGCGTCCACCAACTTGTCCTTTGGTAAACGCGTCAGTTGGGTTGATTGGAAGAGTATTGGGGTTCCCCCCGATTCCTGAATCGCGACGCTTTGATTGATGTAGTTTCGCACCACATCGCCTGGCAAGTCCTCGACATATGCGCCAGCCACGAATGGCCTGCCCGCAGCGATCTGTGCGACTAGCAATAAGACTTCGGTTCGCTGTTGCGGGCTCAGGAGGTTTGCATAGCCCGTGTCCATGTTGATCGCTGGCGTCAATCCAGACTTCCACGTCCGCCGTAGCCCACGTTGGTAGGAGTCGAGATCCATTTGACCATTGGGTTTCCACGGAAGCAGTACTGCGGAAATACCCTTGATGGATCGCTTGGGTAAGACGGGAGGGATGTTGAACATGGAATTGACTTTGAGCCGGTGGAAACTTGAGCCGGTGGAAAGGGGGATAATTTAACGGAATCAGATCGATTTGGCGAGTAAGCTTGCATTTGCTCGACGGACAATTGCTGTTCTGGTAGACTTGTCATTCCTTGGTCATCAACCAGGCGGCATACTGATATTTCCCTCCGTCCCATGTGCTCTACCACTCATGTTTATGGTCGCAAACATTCAAGGGTATCTGTCATGTTGTTTGATAGTGCTCGGCGTCTGTTTGGAATCCTTCGCAGTGGAGCAATCGGTTTCGCCTAAAGCTGAGTCGGGAATGCAGGGAGGTCTGGCGTTAGTTAGCCTGGCGAGAACTCCGATGACCCGAATTGAATCCGGAGGTGTGTTCACATTGCGGGCTCTGGTTAGCAATCACGGTGCCAAACCCGCGGTTGGAGAGCTGGTCGGCAAGTTGGTTGGCCAAACAGGTGAGGAGCATCGTCGGCAAATAGAATTGGCGGCTGGAGAAGAAAAAGTCTTTGATTTACAAATTCGAATCTCTCGCAATTTAACAAACCGGACCGTTACCGCCATTGTGAATCTGAACGCGATTGAGAACGGCAGGGAGATCCTGTTGAAAAAAGGCGATGAGCCGATATCGCAAACTTTGACTCTACCGGTGGATATGGATCGTTTGGCAACGGTTATCGTGTTGGAGTTGGATCCGCCGAGTCAGCCATATTGGCGTTGGCCCCAAAAGGATTCCTCTGCACCCTACGAACTTGTTTTGGCAACTCGGGTTGATGCGGGGTTATCCCGGCGTTGCATCAATCTCGACAGCGAACCCATTCCGTTAACCGCCTTGGATTGGCAGGACGTTGACTCGTTGGTGGTTGGAAATGCGGAAGTATTGAAGAATTCCGCTGTGGTGACAACGTTGAAACTTTTCTTGCAACGCGGTGGCTGCATTTTGATTTTATTGGAAGAGGTCGATACAAGCCTTGTTCGAGACCTTTTGGCGGATGGTCAGCAGTGCGAAACAGTCGACACGGTCGAGCTAAATCATTTTGTCATGGACGTTCGTTCTCCGATATTCTTTAGTTTAGAAGACCGGACGACAGACCGTGACGAGCCGATTCGAATGAAGCGAGTCCTGCAGCAGGGAGGGAATGTAACCCATTCGATCGACGGATGGCCTGCTGCGATCAGCATGAAGGTGGGAGAAGGGAGGTTGATGCTGACGACGCTTGAGAGCAGCGTATGGCTTAAGATGCGAACGTTTCATAGGTCGGATGATCCGCTATATAGAGCAGATTACACGGTGCCGCTTTGGGCGGCCACACTCACCAGCGGATTGCTGTCCGAATTACGTCCAGAACCGCTCGAAACGGTCGAAATCTCCTATCCAATCGAGTTAATCGGCACGCCGGTCTTGTCACGCAATTGGGTCGGAGTTGTATTGATTGGATTCTGTGTTTTTCTAGCCAGCATAGGAACCTGGGTGGCTTTTCTTGGCGATTTGAAAAACATTGGATTGCTTGCCCCACTATTGGCGTTGGCCGCGTCCATTCCGCTCTTTGTTGCATCCATTTGGTCAAGGAATGATATTCCATCCATGTCTTCGGAACTGCAAATAATACAGTTCTGGCCGGATGGAGGTGGGAGAATGAGAAGCAAAGCGGCTGTCTACCTTCCCGCCAGTCGGTCCATGGCGTTAGTTGGAGAGTCCGATGGATTTGCAATCCCTTCCGAAAACCTAGAGAGCGGTATTCGACGCTTTTCCACTACCGATTTTCAGCAATGGCAACTGAGCAACACCGATTGGCCTCCTGGAACTTGGCGCTATGATACCGAAGTTGCGTTGAATCTTGAGTCTTATTCCGCTTCCTCGAAGTTGACATCCAAGGGACTGGAAATAGAACTACCGCAAGGATTGCCTTCGCAGCCGGAAGACCTCGTTGTCAATTTCACACCCGGTTCACCCTGTTTGGGTAACTTGACGGACCAGAACCGACGCCTGGTGGTCGATGGCGAATGGACTGCCGAAGGGAATCGATGGACGTCCGCTTCGATTGTCAGTGACGAACAAGGACGCCGAGCAAACTTGTACAGCGAGCTTTTTTTTCCGTCTGACCTCCGTCGCAGTCCGCCCGCACGAACATTGTACTTTTGGACCAAATTGTGGCCGCAGGCGCCAACTTGGAATTCCAATTTAGATCGTAGGGGGGCCGCCTTGGTATCCGTTCCGATTCAGTTGGCGACGCCAGCCATTGGTTCGCAAGTATTTATCCCTCATTCGCTCGTGCACATTGAGCCACAGGCTGAAAGCACGGGAATGAGCTCCGTGTACAACTATCGCACCGGTCGTTGGGGAGACGAAATGGCTTTGGAGATGAAGGCAAATTTATCGTTTGTACTTCCTCCCGAAGTGGTGCCCTTGGAAGCAACCGCGATCCAGGTGGATTGGGATATCGTAGCACCGAAACGCAAGGTGAAGCTGGTCTGGTCCGCCGACGAACCGCCTGTCGAACTTGTCGCCATGGATAGCCCTTCGATCCCATGGCGGGGGACCATCGTTGATCCTCGAGTTTTGAAGGATCTTACGGACGGACGACTTGATTTGAGAATTGAGGTCGTCAATGGTGAAGGCTTCGTTAGCGAATCCCAGGACAACTTCATAAGTTGGCGAATCAAACACTTGCGGTTGTCGGTATCGGGCCGAACGCTTCCTCGTAACAACCTAGCTATCCCCAACCAGAAATAGAACTCGCAAGCCATGCACGATCGTGTCGTTGAAACCAAATGCTTAACCAAGCGCTATGGCGACTTCGTGGCTCTCGACGCATTGTCGATCCATGTGGATCGTGGGCAAATACTGGGTTTTATTGGTCCGAACGGTGCAGGCAAGACCACGGCGATCAAGATTTTGGTCGGGCTTTCGCGCCCCACTTCCGGCGAGGCCACTATCACAGGGGTAAATTGCAGCGAAAACGCCTCTAAAATCAAGCGATTGGTCGGATATATGCCGGATCGCTTCGGATCGTACGACAACATGCGAGTGCATGAGTATCTTGACTTCTTCGGCGCTATCTTCGGGATGCACCGACGTGACCGCCGCAAACGCATTGCAGCGGTCATGGAGCTCACCGATACCACCTACATGCAAGACAAATTCGTGGAATCGCTGAGTCATGGTATGCAACAACGCGTTGGAATTGCACGGACGCTCTTGCACAACCCTGAGGTCCTCATACTGGATGAGCCCGCAAACGGACTTGACCCCAAAGCCAGAATCGACATGCGGCAATTGCTGCTTCGTTTGGCGAGCGAAGGCAAAACGCTCATTGTTACGAGCCATATTTTGCCAGAACTAGCCCGTATTTGTGACACCGTGGCGATTGTTAGTGGCGGTAAGGTTCGTGCGTTTGGCCCACTCGATGAAGTCATGCGCAGCTTGTGCCCACTACGCAGTTATGAAGTGCAACTTGCTAACCCAGAACAATTGGATCGTGCGGCGGAAATTCTCGGTAAGACATTGCATGCGTCGGAGCCAATATCGCTCTCTCGACCGGAGCGAGTTTTGCGATTCCCAACCGTTCGATCCGAATTGGAACTGTCGCAGTTATTGCAAGGCCTAGTTGCGGAAAACATCTTCGTATCGCAGTTTCGAGAAGTTACGAGCGATCTGGAAGATGCGTTCCTTTCGATTGCCGCTGAGGATGGTCCGTCGAAAACCACGAATCAGGTCGACGCGAACGCTGGCTTGGTTGTCCATTAAATTGTTGTACTGTCTCCGTCTCATCCCTTGCCTTGGTCCATTCCGTGAAGTCCATTTTGTTTTTAGAGAATCCAATCCTTCGACGAGAGCTGTTCTCGCGACTGCGCAGTCGCAAAACGTTTTTGGCCATATTGTCCGTGGCCATCCTCTCGTCGCTTTTGGTGTTGTTGCGTTGGCCCTCCGATGCCACCATCGATCTCATTAACCAAGGATCCTTGCAGGTTTTTCGACCGGTTGCCTTTGCGCTCGCGACGGCGTTGATGATGCTGATTCCCTCGTTTCCGGCTACCGCCCTGGTAAGTGAACGTCGCAGAGGCACGCTCGCACTCCTTTTGAATTCACCAACGACCCCCTTGCAGATCTACCTTGGCAAGTTCGCAGGTAACGTATTTTTAGCGCTGGTCATCTTTTCCGTGAGTCTGCCAGCACTGGCAGCTTGTTATGCGATGGGAGGCATTTCGCTGGTGGATCACATCGGTCCTTTATTGCTAGTGCTCTTTGGCATGGCCGTGCAGTATACGGCGGTAGGCCTGTGGGTCAGCGCTCTGGTCAACTCAACAGATGCGAGTTTGCGTTGGACCTATGCCGCTGTTTTGGCGCTGGCCGTTCTCTCGATAGGACCAACCGTGTTTGTTGGTAAATTGTCGGGCACAAGATCTTTGATTGCTCATTGGACAACGGCGATTTCGCCGATTTCCGCATTGCAGAGCATCACAGGTTCGCAAGCACAAGCCTCAGAGATCGGTATCTCAGCTCGGTGGCCAGAGTTTTTGGCCGTCAGTTGTGTCATTACGGTCATTCTGGCCGTAATTACTTTGATGCGATTGGACCCGCGGTTATTAGAACGGGCGCGGCCAACGGGCAAAGTAGTCGGACGAACGATTCCCAAAAAACCCTTTGAAGGCTGGGTCCGGCGAGTGTCGTATTTGGTCGATCCTCAGCGGACCAAAGGGAGCATCCCATGGTGGCTCAATCCGGTGATGGTCAAGGAGTTTCGAACAAGAAAATTCGGGCGTTTGCACTGGCTCATTCGGTTGGTCGCAGTCAGCGGGATTTTTTCCTTGCTGTTAACGGTCGTCGCAGCAACAGGCACTGTGAGCTGGGGCGTCGAACGCATCGCGCCGACCATGGTGCTGTTGCAAGTTGCATTGTTGCTCTTGCTTGGCCCATGTCTTGGGGCCAATCTCATCGCTAGTGAAGTGGAAAGCGGCGGTTGGGATTTGTTGCGAGCATCGCCGATCTCGCCACTCCGAATACTGATCGGTAAATTGATGAGCACGATCTGGACGTTGTTGCTGATGTTGCTCGCGACTCTCCCAGGCTACCTTGTCATGGGGTACATTCAGCCGGCCATGAGTGGGCAAGTCGGAAATGTAGTGATTTCGCTGGTCGTTGCCGTTTTCATGGTCACAACGATGAGCGCCTGCATCAGTGCCTTTTGTCGGACAACGGCTGTTGCGACAGCGACCAGTTACGCGGTCTTGCTATCACTCTTTGCCGGTACGCTATTAATATGGGTTGCCCGCGGCAAGCCGTTTGGACCGCTTCTGGTGGAACGGGCTTTGCTTTTGAATCCGGCGGCTGGGGCTTTGGCCGAGATGAAGACTCCAGGTTTTGAGTCATACCGATTGACGCCTGAAAGTTGGTACATTGGTGCTACAATCTCTTTCGTTTGCCTTACGATTCTCACCCTGCGAATTTGGCGAATGACCCGCCCAAACTGAAAGTGACTTATGTTGCGAAAAGCAAGCGGCCTTTTTTTCATCCTGTTCAGCGCAACGTCTAGTTTTGTTTTTGGGCAGCAGACTCTCGTATTGCAACATCAGTGGGAGGTCGATCCACCTTTCGGTAACATATGGGACCCGACGAGATCCGCCCGATCCATTCTCTTTGACATCGAGTTGTTAAAATCGCGTTTCACTAAGGATCGATTGCAAGTCGCTCAAAGCATCAGTTTGGAGCATAATAATCCGAAATTCCAACGGCGTGAGCGGGCATTGGAATTACTCATCGCGGGTCTTAACTCGGGTGAAGAGAATTTGTTGGTCAAACGGGCCATGGTTGCAGCTACGCTATCGCTGGGCGATGGATCTCAAGCAGACATGCTTTGGTCGCTTGCCAAATCGGACGCAGCCTTGCGTCCGGCGGTTGAAAGAAAACTCGTCGATTGGAAGAGCCCGATAGCCCTTACGGAATGGCGACAGAGGCTTGGTGACTCAAAGGCGAAGCCAACCGAATTGGCGACTGCGTTGGAAGGGCTCGCTGTGGTTGGTAACGCGGACGATCGAATGGCTCTGCAGGCCGTGATTCTCGCGAGCCACACATCGGTTGCGAACAAGCACCTCGCCGCCTGCGCGTTGGGGGGGCTGGTTACAAACGGACTAAACGAGTTCGCACAGCAGGTAATGGAATCGGACTTGGAACAGCGATTCCTCATCGCATCCGAGTTGATTAAGCTTCATTCTGGAGAACAAACGGCAACCCAGATGCGGCAACTACTTACCGAAGGTCCTGCGAGCGCACAAAGGGTTGCATACCGATCGGTGTCTCAGGGGTTTCCTGAGGTTGCGAGAGAGTTTGCCACGCAGATGACCTCGCATTCGGATCCAGGCTTACGAACACTGGCCCTTCAGTTTTTGCAACAGTATTCCGATGATGAATGCCTGGAAATTCAAGGAGCTTTGCTAAAGGACCGAAACGCTGGTGTGCGCTCTCTCGTCGCAAAGCACTTGCTAGAAAAAGCCCATCAAGGACAACGGGCACGAGTGGATGAATGTGTCGTTTCGCATTTAAACGCAGCGGAATGGACTGGGATCGAAAAAGCGATCGTGGTCGCAGTTGGGCTTGAGGACCGAAGTCATTGCAAGGCATTTCTTCGATTGTTGGAGCATCCTCGCCCAGAAGTGCACTTGATCGCCGGCTGGGCGCTTAAGGAAATAGGGGACGAACCGGAAATACTTGCAGGCATGTTGGGCCGAGCAGAACGCATGACGGCCGAACTAAATTCGACTACCAACGTTTCTTCGATCTCGCTGACGGACCGGATTTCGTTGAGTTACCTCCACGAAGCGTTTGGTAAGAATCATTATGAGCCTGCGAGTCAGATGCTGATGAAATACATTCCCAAGTTAGGCCATCAATTTGGGAATCTCAGTCGAGCATCTGCCATTTGGTCGTTAGGGAAGCTGAACAAGGGAAAAGACAATAAGGTACTTCGCGATAAACTCCATGAACGAATTGGCGATCTTCCGCCGATCAACCCGGAAGATTATCTCGTGCGATTCGCCTGCAACTTGGCCCTCGGCGAAATGGCAAGCCCCGAGAGCCGCGAAGTGATTGTTCGCTATAGGGAGCCATTGCCAAGCCCATTGGCGCACGCTGCCAAATGGGCTCTTTCCCAAATCGATCAAGCGTCCGCAGCCAAACCCTTGGAATGAGCACGCAATTCGTCTTACTTGATCACCGACCAGTGCTTGTAAAAGACGGCTCTCACTGGAGCCATCATTAAGCGAATGCCGGTCAATACACCGCTCATGAGCCCTGGCCACGGTGACGGGCGCAGCATATCGACGAATAGGCAATAACGCATGGCATCGGATTCATTGCACGATTGATGCTGAAGTGTATCGTCGAAAATGAACAGCTTGTTTTCTTTCCAAAAATGCGTCTGGTTGCCTACGCGAATGTAGACGTTTTTGTTGTCGATGTCGTTGATGTTGTAAAGGACTCTCAACGTCACGCGCAACGGTCCAAAGTGTTCTCCCGTCGATTGCTTTTTGTTGAAAATCGAGACACCTATGGTGCGAATGTATTGGAATGGCTGATGGTACTCAGGCATGTCTACGGACCCAGCAATATTCTTGCCGTACCACTTGAAAAAGATCATACCTCGCTTTTTTTCCTGCATTTTGGATTCGAGTAGCCCGACCAAATTGCGATTGGATGCAGCGTCGATAAGCGTTTGGATCTCTGATTGGTAAGCAGGTGGCAAGTCCTGCAAGCGGTAGATCCCACGGTTCCAATACGGCAAACAAAGCAAATCCATCAGAAGGTTGAACGGCGAGAGCAACCACGTAAAAACCCCGTTGCCGGCAAAATACCGATCCATCGTTCGGAATGTTCTCTGGCTATTGCGAGAGAAATCGATCAATCCCAACGCGATGTAAAACAAAAAAAACCAATGGACGAAGATCAGGGCCAGCACAAGCGGGACGATTCGCTTGAGCGTTTTCTTGAGTGTTCGGACAATGCGCTGATTGCGTTCCGATTTAGATGTATTGACTGCGACAGTGGGGGAGAGAGTTAGCATGGGTGTTGCGCCTGCGGCGAGGACTATGCGAAGAGCTTGTTGACACGGCTAGAGCTGATATCAAAAAGTCATCTCGTGTGTCAATACTAGCCAACAATCTAAGACGCTTTT
>JBBRJI010000135.1:0-10877 GCA_038219625.1 Pirellulales bacterium
TGAAATGAATATCGGGTATTCGAGGTAGCTGTCAGATATGGCCCCGCCGGTTGAAAACCGACGGTAGCCAAACCCATGTCGATATGGACCTGCAAAATTTGCGAGGAACAAAAACGGAAGTGAAAATACCTCTTAGATTCGATCGCAATAGCAAATTTTTAACAGGCCAGGCTTGTCCCCCACCAACCTTGTTTTGGCGTACTACGGCGGGCACTCGCGAATCGACCCGTTCCCCACGGCTTTGCCCGCCGGAGGCGGGCAAAGCCGTGGGGAACGGAAGTTGGGTCGCCCAATTTTAGTACGCCAAAACGCATCCGGCGGGGGCCAGCCCCGAACGGATGGCGGGGCAAGCCCCGAACGGATCGGCTAGCGATATTGTCTAACTCTATTGTTGTTATTGTTGTTCGGAACAAAAAAAGACTCGATCTAAAACAGAAAGAGCTATCGAAACTGCTATTGGTCGCACAGCCCAGGCTGAGTTTCAAAATCTTTCCAGAGCGGCGTTAGTGTGGGTATTTGATCCGAGATAGTGATGGCTTGTTCGACCAGTTTCATTGCCATTTGTGCTTTGTTGTCGTCATCGCACTGGATATCGAGGATTGGCTGTCCGGCGGTGAGTGTTTCCCCGATTTTGCAATGCACTTGGAGACCGACTGAAAAATCAATAGCCTCGCCTGCGACTTTTCTGCCGCCACCCATTACGATGATAGCTTGGCCGAGGAGTTGACCGTCGATGGATTGGATTGCACCGGCAGATTTAGCTAGGCAGGGATGGCTGTGGCCGATAGGTCTGGCGGCAGCCAGCGAACCTCCTTGGGCTTGCACCATGCGTTCGAAGCGATCCATCGCTGCACCGCTATCTAAGAGTTTGCCTAGCCGGTTGCGAGCATCGTCGAGTTGGGTTTCGCGGTTCGTGCTCAACAGCAATCGGGCGGCAAGTTCGATCGTTAGCTCTCGAACGTCGAAAGGGCCGCCACCTTGAAGGACGGCGATGGATTCGTCGACTTCGCATGCATTTCCCACCATGTTGCCGAGCGGTTGAGTCATGTCGGTAATGAGGGCCGTCGTGGGAACGCCCGCGTTTTTGCCGACACGGATCAAGGAGGCAGCAAGTTGTGTGGCAAGTTGCTCGGTGGCCAGAAAAGCACCGCTGCCGAATTTGACGTCCAAGACCAATGCGTCGAGAGATTCCGCGATCTTCTTGGACATGATGCTGGCGGTGATCAACGGTATGGAAGGGACGGTCGCAGTGACGTCCCGGAGGCCATACAGTTTTTTGTCAGCGGGGACAAGCGTTTCGGTTGCGCCGGTGATGACACATCCGACCGTCTCCAATTGGCGATGGATTTCCGATTCGGTGAGGTTGGTGCGAAAGCCTTCGATCGCTTCTAGTTTGTCGAGCGTACCGCCGGTGATGCCTAAACCCCGGCCGCTAATCATTGGGACATGCAACTCGCAACAGGCCAGGAGTGGAGCGAGAATGAGCGATGTCTTGTCCCCCAGGCCGCCGGTCGAATGCTTGTCGACTCGAGGCGTGTCACCGACCTTGCCAAGTCTTAACCCGCTCGCAATCATGGAGTCGGTCAAGTCTGAGATTTCTTGATCGGACATTCCGTTGAGGTATATCGCCATGGCTAGGGCCGACATTTGGTAATCTGGGATAATGCCACGAGCGTAGCCATCGATCATGAACTCGATTTCGTCGCCAGATAATGGTCGTCGATCTCGTTTGTTTGCAATGACAACTGCGGGAATCATGTTTGTGTCAACCAAATTCGGATGGATGGAGTAGACTGAGTGGATCAAATGTGGCGGAGGACCTATCGTATGATACCCGATCGGTCTGTGCTGCTTTTGGTCTTGGGATGATAAAAGGTTTGTACATAAGAATGGGTAGACGAATGTTGTTTTTTCCTACGAGCCGTCGAATTGACATTTTGATAATTTCAATTGCTATCGCATTGCAAGCTGTGGAGGGCGGCCCGCTTCTCGGCCAAGAAGAGGTGGACGCAGCCCGGTTGAATTCCGCCAAGGAGCAGGCCCGCGGATTGGCTTATGCATTCCAATCGGCCTCTGCCAAGATGTTGCCTTGTGTGGTTACAGTACTTGCGAAGCGATCGGATGTCGATGAAACGCTGGACGACTTGGATTTGCTAGAAGAGAATCCTTTGGCCTTCAATATTGGGTCGGGAGTTATCATCGCACCGGATGGGTTGTGTGTTACCAATCATCACGTTATTAAGGGTTCCAAGGGAATTCGAGTTCGACTGTCCGATGGTCGCGAGATGTTGGGGAAAGATGTTCTTTCGGATCCCTCAAGTGATATTGCTGTTTTTCGAATCTCAACGAAAGAACCTCTCTCGGCAGCAGGCATTGGAAATTCGGACGAATTAGCCATTGGCGATTGGGTGATGACCATTGGTAGTCCATTTGCCTTGGATCAAACGGTGAGTGTTGGGATTATCAGCAGCAAGGGGAGGACGATTCGAGCGCCTGGGTCATCGGGTGCATCTACTAGTTCTTCGGATAAGACATTAGGGCAGTTATTACAGACCGATGCGACTATCAATCCCGGTAATTCTGGAGGTGCTTTGCTCGATTTAAATGGTGATCTTGTCGGAATCAACACAGCGATACCAAGTACGAGTGGTCAATTTCAAGGAATTGGTTTTGCGATCCCTATGCGGCGCGTGCAGTGGATTACGAAGGAGCTGGTGGAATTTGGCAAAGTCCGTCGGGCGAAACTCGGTGTAACGGTTGACGTAATCCCACAGTATTTAGCGGAGGAATTGAAGATACCGGTTCGGGGAGGCGTGCAGCTTACGAAAATGGTGGCAGATTCTCCGGCGACACGGGCGGGTATGGAGATCGGGGATGTGATCCTGGAATTAGGCGGCCAGAAAGTCTTCACGCCCGAAGATTTTCGAAGCTTGGTCGAACAGCTACCGGCCGACCGAGCTTATCCGATCAAGTTTTTGCGTGACGGTAAGTTGTTGACATTAGAGATTCGGCCCGTCGTCAAAGAGTAGACGTTGGAATGTCCGTGGTTTTAAGGCCAAAGGCCTTGTTCAACATAGCCTGGGGCAACGCCGTGAAGGATTTTACGCAACGAAATCGTTGGGTTACGTGGGGGCTCGTCCCCCCTGCAACCCTGTTTTGGTGTACTAAGAATGAGCAATTCTCCTATCTCCCGCCCCCTAGTGCTTAGTCCGCCCTTAGCGGACTAAGCACTAGGGGGCGGGAGTGTTATCGTTTCGTTCCGCGTAGGTAGTACACCAAAACGGTGTCCGGTCGGGACAAGCCCGAGTCGGACAATTAGACTCGAAAAAGTCCTTCACGGCGTTGGGCGTTGCCCCTGGCTACGTTGAGCATGGCCTTTGGCCAACAGAACGGTATGTGGGCGGTACTCTTTTAATTAAAATCGTTCGCCTGGGAAGCTTTTTCTAGTTAGCGAAATAGGGAAAAATAGGGAAATTTTCCCTAAAGATCTTCCTTATCCGGAACGTGAAGCTAAACTCGGGGGCATAGAAGAAAGGACTTAGGGACAAACGAGTTGTTCCTCGTTAGGGGGTTTCTACCACCGCCAAACATCCGTTTTCTACTTTGATAAGCAACGTCGAATTACACCGCCCCATCTTGTTTGTGGTGGAACTTGTAAGTGTTTTAGCTGGCCGTGTGGCCACATTTTTATTACGTCGAGGAGACTACAATGAAGTTTCGCCCGGGTTTTGCCCTTGGGCTGGCCACAATTTTGTTTGGGGCCAGTAGCGTTTTTGCGGATTGCGGTTGCGGAAGTGCAACCGGTTCCGGCAGTGTTGTTAGCGGTATGGTGGTTGGTGGTAGCGGAGACATGGGTGGTTGTGGCGCTCAGATCAGCTACGTTGAAAAGACCATTATGGTCCCAACGCAAGTTACCGAAATGCGCACGGTCAACAAGACCGCTAGTCGCATGGAAGCTCGCACTCGGACTTACACCGTAAGCCGTCAAGTGCCACGCACCGAAACCAAGACCAGCAACTCCACGGTCATGGTTCCCAAGCAAGAAACCAAACAGGTCACGTACACCGTGAATAATCCGGTTTCGAGCCAAGTCGAAGAATCTTACCAAGTCAACGTTTCTAACACAGTAACAGAACAAGTTCCTTACACTGTCAACGAAACCGTTTACACTGACGTTGTCCAGAACTATACCGTTCAAGTTCCAACAACTGTAGTGGAACAACAAACCTACCAAGTAGCCGTTTGCAAGACGGTTGCAGAAGTACAGAACTACAACGTTCAAGTTCCTACCACTACCAACGAAACAGTTGACTACACCGTTCAGGTTCCACATTACGTAGACGTCGTTCAGACCTACAACGTAAATGTGCCCGTAACAACCCAGGAACAAGTACCTTACACGGTTCAAGTTCCTGTTTACACCGACGAACAAGTACCTTACACGGTTCAAGTTCCTGTTTACACAGACGAAGTTGTATCGACCACGGTTAAAGTTCCTTACACCGAACAACGAACTGGCACACGCCAAGTTTGCCGTTCGTATCCAGTGCAAAGCACACGAACTGTTACCAGGGATATGGGCTCATACCAAACCGTAACAGAAGAAGTGCCAGTTAGCGGATGCGGCGTAGCCTCCTCCGGTTGTGGTGCTGCTTCCTCCGGTTGCGGCTGTGCCGCTCCAGTATCCTCCGGTTGCGGTTGTGGCGGTGCTTCGACTAACGGCGGTTGTGGTGCTCCAGTTATGTCGACCCGTACCGTTTGCCGAAAAGTTTGGGTTCCAAACGTTGTTACGGAAGAAGTTCCAGTGACAACTTTGCAAAGTCAAATGGTTGACGAGCCTTACACCTTCACCGTTTCCCTCTGCCGCGACGAAGTTCGTCAAAGCACTGTCAAGAAGGTTAGCTACACAACTGAGACCCGTCAGCGAACGGTCAAGAAGTGCAGCATGACCACCGAGACCAAGATGCGAACCGTCAACAAGGTTTCCTACACGACAGAAGCTCGTCAGCGAACTGTCAAGCAGTGCCAAATGCAAACAGAAACGCGTCAACGAACTGTTGCTAAGACTGTTTACAACACCGAGACCCGTCAACGTACTGTCAATCGACAAGTTACCGAAATGGAGACTCGTACCCGTCCCGTTAGCCGATGTGTGATGAACACAGAAGAACGAACACGAACCGTTAAGGTTCCAAGCGTTGTTCAAAAGCAATTGACGCGTACTGTGAGCAAGGTTGTCTGCACACCAGAAACCCGCAAACGTATGAAGACTGTTGTAACAATGGTTCCAGAAACCAAGACCAAGGACGTTGTCACGACGGTTATGGTTGCAGAACCACGAACCAATACCTACAACGTAACGGTCTACGACACTGTGAACGAAGAGAAGACAGACACATACAACGTCTGTGTTCCTTACACAGTTACCGAAGCAGTCGCTGTAACCGTCTGCAAGATGGTTCCACAGACCGTTACCGTTCCTGTTACGACCTACGTTGGTGGTGCAGCAATGGGTTCCGGCGGTGCGATCAGCGGTAACGCTTGCGGCGGCGGATGTGCTGCTCCTGCGGTTTCCTCCGGTTGTGGTTGTGCTGCTCCTGCAGTATCCTCCGGTTGCGGATGTAAGTAATTAGTTTTGACTTTTTGAGTGCGGGCACAAGACGCAAGCAAATAAAGCCAATAACTTGTAAAAATCTAAAACGGCCCGTGCAAGGTAACTTGTGCGGGCCGTATTTCTTTTGTCTGGGCAAGCTACAATAGGCGTCCCACGATCACTACCCATATTTTCCTCTAGTTCTAGCTATGACAACCTCAAAGAGACTGACCGACCCGTTTGGCTCCCGCGATATTTTTCGTGCTCCTCAAGGCCTGCTCGGAATCTACCGACTCGAAAAACTTGAAAAGAATGGGATTGCACCCGTCTCCAAGCTACCTTTCTCCATTCGTGTACTGCTGGAAGCAGTTTTGCGGAATTGTGACGGTTACCAAGTGTCGGAAGCGGATGTCGTCAATTTGGCTCAATGGAATGCCGCTAAGCCAGCGGAATTAGAGGTGCCATTCAAAGCAGCTCGCGTCGTCTTGCAGGACTTCACTGGCGTCCCAGCCGTTGTCGATCTCGCCGCCATGCGAGACGGAATGAAATCATTAGGCGGTGATCCAAAGAAAATCAATCCATTGATTCCAGTCGATTTGGTCATAGATCATTCGGTGCAAGTTGACTATTTCGGGACAGCCGACTCCCTTGCGAAAAACGTGGAAGTGGAGTTTGAACGCAATAAGGAAAGATACGAATTCCTCCGTTGGGGCCAACAAGCATTTAACAATTTTCGAGTGGTACCACCCAACACCGGAATCGTCCATCAAGTCAATTTGGAGTTCCTCGCCAAAGTGGTATTCCTAGGCAAGGATCATGCTGGCGCGGTTGCCTATCCTGACACGCTAGTCGGTACTGACTCGCACACGACCATGATCAACGGTTTAGGAGTTCTGGGTTGGGGCGTCGGTGGTATCGAAGCCGAAGCAACCATGCTGGGACAACCGCTCTACATGCTGATGCCGGAAGTAGTTGGCATGAAGTTGCTCGGCAAACTCTCACCTGGAGCTACAGCGACTGACCTTGTTCTGCGTGTCACCGAAATATTGCGCAAGGAAGGTGTCGTCAACAAGTTTGTTGAGTTCTTTGGCGAGGGTGTCTCACGCATGTCGCTGGCCGACCGAGCCACCATCGCTAACATGGCTCCTGAATACGGAGCCACCATGGGCTTCTTCCCAGTCGACAACGAGACTCTCGTTTACATGCGACGAACGGGGCGAACGTCCGATGAGATCGAACTAGTGGAGCGATATTGCAAAGAGCAAGGACTGTTCCGAGTCGATGGTAGCCCGGATCTGAATTACACCAAGGTGTTGACTCTCGATTTGAGTAGTGTGGAACCCTCTCTTGCTGGTCCCAAGCGTCCTCAAGATCGCGTGCCTCTCAAGTCTTTGAAGGCTTCGTTTGCAAAGTCCCTTTCAGCACCGATTGCGGAGCGAGGCTTTGGACTAACGCCGGAACAATTGTCATCCACTGCATCGGTTCAGGACAACGGACACAGCTCAATCATCCGGCACGGTTCCGTCGTCATTGCGGCCATAACGTCTTGCACCAATACGAGCAACCCGTCTGTCATGTTGGGTGCTGGGCTATTAGCAAAGAAGGCAGTTGCTCGGGGATTGACCGTAAAGTCCTTTGTTAAGACGAGTTTAGCGCCGGGTTCTCGAGTCGTCACCGATTATCTCGAAAAGGCGGGCGTCCTACATCCATTGCAGCAACTCGGATTCCATGTGGTAGGTTATGGTTGCACTACCTGCATCGGCAACAGCGGCCCATTGCCCGAATCGGTTTCGAATGCGATTTTGGAAGGAAATCTTGTCGCCGCAGCCGTGCTCAGTGGCAATCGAAACTTCGAGGGCCGCGTCAATCCGCATACGCGAGCCAACTATCTTGCAAGCCCAGCCTTGGTTGTGGCTTACGCAATAGCCGGTACGGTAGAAATCGATCTTGAAACCGAACCCATCGGTCATGATCCTGACGGCAAGCCAGTGTTCTTCCGGGAGATCTGGCCGACCCAAGAGGAAATCGAAACGACAATCGAACAAAGTGTTCAGCCGGAGATGTTTATTAAGCTCTATTCTAGTGCGTTCACATCGAATGAGACATGGAACGCAATTCCAATCACTCCAGGTGAACTCTACAAATGGGATGAAAAGAGCACCTATATTCAGCTACCGCCGTTCCTCGAGGGGATCACAACGAAGGAAGGAACCATCGCACCGATCCAGGCTGCACGCGTACTGGCAGTACTAGGCGACTCCGTAACGACGGACCATATTTCGCCTGCTGGCTCGATTGCAAAAGATGGACCAGCCGGTCGGTTCTTGGTCGAAAATGGGGTCCATCCCCGGGACTTCAACAGCTACGGTGCCCGACGCGGAAACGACCGGGTTATGGTTCGCGGTACCTTTGCGAATATCCGCATTCGCAACGCGATGACTCCCGGAATCGAAGGCGGCGTGACGAAGTACTTGCCCACCGGCGAACAGATGAGTATTTACGACGCTTCGATGAAATATCAGGCAAGTAAAACTCCGCTCGTCATCCTAGCTGGTGCGGAATACGGAACCGGTTCGTCTCGCGACTGGGCCGCCAAGGGTACGCTGCTGCTTGGAATTCGTGCGGTGATTGCAACGTCCTACGAGCGTATTCACCGAAGCAATTTGGTGGGGATGGGTGTGCTGCCGCTCCAATTTCTCGAGGGACAATCGGCCCAAAGCCTTGGTCTGACTGGCGTCGAGACTATTGACATTCCAAGTCTGAATGACGAGCTTCAACCCCGAAGCCAAGTCGAGGTTATTGCCACTAGACTTGATGGCACGAAGCTATCCTTCGATACGCTCGTTCGCATCGATACGCCCGTGGAAATTGACTATTATCGCAATGGTGGAATTCTCCCAACCGTCCTTCGCAAACTAGCTGAAGCTTAGGACGGAATGCGAAAACGAAATCGTCCTGCCATCACGATTACCAAAATTGCGATCGCACTTGCAGTGGTAACAACCGTGCTTGCAATGGCTGCTTCGGGTTCGATTGTACTTTCAGGTGGCCGGAATTTCGAAGAGGGTATGCATTCGATTGCCTTGGGGGTCATGCTCATCGCTTATCTATTTCTGATTTGTGTTCTGATGATGGCCAAACAGAAACAAATGGATTCCCTCCGCGTAGTTGAGCAAGATGGATTTCTTGTTGTTTCGCCATGCGCAGGGAGAGATTGCCTAGTTCTTGACCAAACTGACATCGATAGTGCCGCAAAAGGATCCTTTGCGAAAATCGCCAAACATCGACGAACCGCGATCCGAATCGTGGTGGCAAGGGATGTTTCGATTCCGGAATCCTTCTTGGACTTGCTGGCTCTTTTTCCAAACATGGGGCTGTTGGATCTCCAAAATGCTAAAGTGGCACCTGAGTTTTGGACCAATCTGGAGGAGTTGCCTAACGTTTCGCATGTCTTGGCGACCAACGCCCTTCCTGCCGATCTACTTCGAAACATCGCGATCTCCTTGCCAGAAGTCAAGTTTTGGTTGGGGCATCAAAGAAAGCTCGTGATCGGCACCAAGGCGGCCATGAACCCATATGGAATGATGGAATGAACCATTCGCGACCGGCCAAGGTCTATCTCATCAGTGCAGGACCTGGTGATCCGGGATTGATTACTGTTCGAGGTGCAGAGCTTATCGGTCGGGCCGATGCAATTCTCTACGATGGCTTAGCCAACGAAGCGTTGCTGAGCTATGCATCGAACCATGCGGAAAAGATTTGCGTTGGCAAACATGGACATGGGGGAATGTGGGGGCAATCGCAAATAGACGATGAAGTCGTACGACTCGCCAAGATGGGCAAGTCGGTCGCGCGGCTCAAAGGTGGCGATACGGCCATCTTTGCCCGCACAAGCGAAGAGGTCGACAGACTCGTCGAAGAAGGCATTCCGTATGAGGTTGTTCCTGGTATCACCGCCGCCCTAGCGGCCAGCGCATTCACAGGGATTCCGGTCACACACCGAGATTGGTCGTCTGCTGTGGCTTTGATCACTGGACGATTGCAGCCCGCGGACGGCAGTGAGGATTCAGAAGAATCACTCGATTGGAGTGCACTAGCTAAGTTTCCAGGAACGCTTGTGCTCTATATGGGAGTCACGACGGCCCCCTATTGGAGCAGTAAATTGATCGAAGCGGGCAAACCACCGTCGACGCCTGTTGCCATGATTCGACGTTGCTCCTGGCCAGATCAACAAGTGACACGTTGCGAATTGGGAACAGTAGCGGCAACCATTGCCTCGATACCTGGATTGCGTCCGCCTGTGATCAGCATTGTTGGCGATGTGATTCGTGTGGCCAAAAGCTTGGATTGGTTTTCGGCGAGACCTTGGTTTGGGAAACGCATTTGGGTAACGAGCCCTGAGAATACAGCCGGTACGCTAAGCAAAAAATTTACCGAGCAAGGTGCGGACGTTATTCAGCGTCCAGTGATGACTATCGAATCGCCTCTCGATTGGCAGGCCGTGGATGCAACGCTTCAAACTCTTGATCGATACGATTGGATTGTCTTTAGCAGCGTTTATGGGGTCGAGGGCTTCTTTGAGAGATTGCGGGTGCTCGGCAAGGACGGACGAAGTCTCTACCGCACTCAACTCGCGGCGGTCGGGTCAGCAACTGCGGCTGCCATTGCCAAGTACTCCATGCACTGTGATATGGTCCCGCAAGTCCCAGGAGCCGATTCCTTGGCCAACCTTTTGGTCAATCATTGCACGGGGAAACGGTTTTTGTTTGTCCGCAATCCGGACGGCGAGACGGCTGGTATGGATCGCCTTACGCAAGCCGGAGCGAAGGCTGCATGCCTAAACATCTATCGTCAAGTGCCGGTTCCCTCGTTGCCAACCGAATGGATTTCGCGAATGGAAAGGGGCGAGATTTATGCCATCACAGCCACGAGCAAAAACATTGCAACGCAAACAGTGACGCTGCTTGGCGATCTAAGTCGCCGCCAAAAATGGCTTAGTTTGTCCCCCTCGATTACAGCCAGACTGCATGAGCTCGGATGTGACCATGTCCAAACGGCCCGCGAGCCAAGTTTTGATGCGATGGTGGAGCTCGCTCAGTAGGACCACATCAATAAAGGGCACGTCCCTGACATTCACGTGTGGCAGGTCACCCGACGTTCACGTGTGGCACGTCAGCTGACATTTACGTGTGGCAGTTCACGTGTGGCACGTCCCTGAGGTTACGAAGGGCGTGGGAGTCGCTAGAAACATTTGCCACACCTCCCACGCCCATCGCTACCGCTC
>JBBRJI010000136.1:0-10824 GCA_038219625.1 Pirellulales bacterium
AGACTGCGAGTACGTCGCCAGATCCAGTCCGTGAGCATCCCTCCGAAGATGCTGCCCGTAAGCGTCCCTGCGAGCACTAAGCCTTGGAGGTATCCCGATTCTTTGACGGAAACGCCTCGAGTTTCCTGCAAAAACGTTGGAAACCAACTCGCAAAAAACATGTAACCCGCAGCGCGACAAACCTGTTGACCACAAAGCCAACCCATTGCGGGACTGAACACGATTCGCAGCAAACTCGTAGGCGCCTTGGTTTCGCCTCCTTGAGTTGCTGAGTCGCTTTCTCGGCCTGAATGGATCAAAGCCAGTTCGCTTGAGTTGACAGCTGCAACCTGCGTGGGGCGATCCCGGAACCAAAGATAGAATCCAAGGGTCCAGACGATGCTAGGCAGGGCAAACAGGAGAAATGTCCAGCGCCAGCCCAGAGGGAGCATCAACGCACCGGTGAGAAAACTTGCGCTAATCGCGCCCACTTGCATGCCGGCAGCAAGGATTCCGCATGCTAGCGAGCGTCGCGCGAGCGGCATCCAATGCCCGATCGAGTTGCACGCAGCAGGAAAAATACCCGCTTGAGCGATCCCCATCATCAATTGGGCAGCAATCAATAGCCAAAATCCTGGCGAGATTCCAATGCAGATCATGGCGCACGACCAAGTGAGAGCAAAGACACTTAACGCGAAACGGGTACCTTGTCGTTCTGCGAACCATCCACTCGGCATTTGAAAGAGGGCATAGGTCCAGAAAAACGCACCCATGAACCAGCCCGATTGCTCTAACGTCAGGCCGAGATCGATACGAATCGTACTCTCTGCGACGCCGACCGAATTCCTACAAAGATAAGACAACGCAGCCGCTAGCGTGAGCCAGGAGAGGGCGTGGTAACGCATGCTAGTAGGACGGTTGATCATCTAGACGACCGCCTGAAGTCTAGCAAAAAGTCGATCGACTTCCGCTTGTGTTTCAGGATCCAGTTGCCAGCCAACGGGCTGTCTCTGGAAGGTGTTGTTAAAAAGGCCACGTTTCTTAAGCAGGTACTTCTCGATCGCCAAGAATCCGTCGAGCCCAGCCTGAAGTTGTAACGACACCAGGGCGCTGATTGGGAGGGACAACTGGTAAGTGCGGTCTTCATCGCGGTCAGCGAGCGCATTCCAGAGCGCAACAATTCCATCGAGCAAATCTGTGCCCGGCATTGTTCCGACAATTCCTCGCCGGTAACAGTCAACTAGATTGATCCCACCAGAACCTTCGAAGATCCGAGCTTTGCCACTGGTCGCATCACGGAGTTTGGAAAGATTTGGACCGAGCGGACTGGCTTCGGGTTTGAACAGAATACGATCTGGGCCAAACTGTTCCAGCAGCCTTAGATAGACGCTCAAGTCGATGGCTGCGCCGACATAATTGGACGCGTCTTGAACCACGAGCGGAATCGATATGCTGTTAGCAATCGCATGGAAATATTCCCGAGTCGCCTCACTGCCAAGTGCCGTAGCCACAGGAGGGATCGCCATCACGGCACTAGCACCAAGCCCCTCAGCGTGTTGTGCGAACTCCACTGCTTCGGCTGTGCTTTCAGCGCCTACGCTGATAACGGTGAATCCGCGTCCACGGACAGCTTGGCACACTAGACTGGCCAACTCCCGCCTGCCATGGTAGCCCAGTCGCAAGACCTCACTCACCATCGCGACAACCACGCCATCCGCCCCCACCTCCAGAGCCCAGTCAATCTCGCGCTCAAGCACGACGGGGTCAATCGCCCCGGCGACGGTGAAAGGTGTGTGGAGCACCGGAAGGACCCCGTGCAGTGGTTCGTTAGTTTGCCAGTGCATTGCGAATCGCTTGGGTCATGGTTTCGAGAGTTCGTTCTAAACTGCCGCGGTCGAACGGCGTTTGCCAGACTGGATAGACTTCTGTGTCGTACAGGTCGGCTGGCGGTAAGTAACCGATGGAGCCATTGATCAAATTCATGCAGATAACGACGTGATCTGGAAACCGACGACGGAGTTCCTGCTGAAGCACGGAATAAGGTTCGCAGCAACTCCCCACGAGCACCGCGTCGCCTATTCGCCAAGCGGTAATCGGAAGGCTAAATGTTGTACCATCACCAAGTCCGCGACGAATATCCCGTTTGCGGCGTAGCCGCTCTTCCAGAGCGCGATCGGTGCATTCCCGACGTTGCTGTTCTAACGCATCCGCTGACGGCCAGTCCTTTAAAGGCAGCTCGACTGAGGTTTGTATGGCTTTTAGTTCTTGGGAAAGCTCGCACGCTTCGTGTTTCCAGACGGCAAGTGGCGCGCCCGATTCCACGGTTCCTGCAAAAGCCAATCGCGTTCCGGGTGGTTCCATGCCTTGGAGTGTCGCCAAGGCCGCATACGCCAACTGTCGACCATGTCCGTCCGCAATTTCAGGATCACCAACGTATTGATAACGCGGTGCCAAGTCGCCGCAGGAACCGAGCATAAACAAGGCGGGCGCATGCGTGACTTGTTCCATCGTATCGCGCATCGCGCCGACGTAATCTGGGGAGATAGCAGTGTTTTCCCAGGCTAACGTTGTCGGGTGACAAGCGTAGTTGGTTAACGTTGCAGCGATTCGACCAGATGCATTCGTGATCCGTCCGATGAGCAACGTGTCGTCCGGATTTCCGCTTGGATTGAAACCACAGATGACGCGAGCTTGGCCAGGAACCGGGTCGGGGAGATCGCGGTACGTCGCTAGGCCGCATCGGCCGACGTGCCAGTCCAACGTGGCTTCGATTGGGTTTGCCAGCGCCTGGCGTACTGCGTTTACTGTAGATTCGTAGACTTCTTCCATCCATGTTCGCAGCAGATCATTGCCAGGCAAGGAATCGTCCGGGTCCATCAATGGCGGGCCAGAGTGGGTATGGCTGAGAGCAAAGATAAAGTTGGCCGGTGGGATCTCAAGCGCATCGAGCAATCGACCCGAAAATTTCTGGTACGTCTGCGGCGTTTTCCACCAACCGAGATCTGCGTCTACAAACACGAGTGGTTGACCGCCAGCTAACGGGGTAAGAGTTAATACCGAGAGCGTTAACGGTCGATGAATGCTGCTGGCCACATCGTGTTCCGCCGCGCCCCAGTTGCGGGAATAGACTCCTACTGGTGGTGTGATGTCAGCTCGAGCGATTCCGATTCGACCGTGGAACGACGCATGGCGAAAATCGGGCGGGTTGTTCGGCTGCATGGTTTACCAATCTCCTACTGCTCCGTCACGGTAAAAGACGCGCTGCGGTAGCTCTTGCTGGAATGGGTGTTTCAAGACTTCGGTTTCATTGATGGTAACACCTAAGCCTGGCTTCGTGTTGGGTGTTACGGTCCGCGTCGTCGCGTCGATGGAATAACCTTCCTCGACAATGTCCTTCCGCCAAGGCACATCGGCATGCACTGTCTCGCAAATAATGTAACCGGGTTGTGAAAACCCGAACTCCAAGGAAGCCGCAGTACTAACCGGGCCTTGCGGGTTGTGCGGAGCCAGCGCAATTCGATAAGCGTCCGCTAGAGCGGCGATTCGACGGGCTTCGGTAAAGCCGCCACAGTGTGTGATATCGACCTGACAGATCTCGCAACCCCGAGCTGCGAACAAGTCCCGAAAAGCACTCAAGTGTGTCATGCGTTCGCCCGTTGCAATCGGCGTGGTGACCGCGGCGTTAATAGCGGCGAGGCTTTCGATATTTTCTGGCCAACAGGGCTCTTCAAGAAAGTAGAGCCCATATGGATCCAGAGCCTTGGCGAACTGCATTCCCATGGCCGGCGAGGGCCGAGCATGGCAGTCCACCATGATATCGATATCGTCTCCTACCGCTTCTCGCATGGCTGCCACACAAGCCACAGCAGCCTTAATCGGCTTGAGACCTTCGATCGGCATGGTTGGGGGGACTGCCATCGATTTGAATGCCGTAAACCCTTCTGCCACTGCTTGTCGAGCCAACTCAGCGAACTGCTTGGCATTATCGACCGGTGTCTCGTAAAAACGTTCGAGGTTGCCACCCCCAAGATGACAATAGAGCCGGATGGAGTCTCGCACAGCACCTCCCCAAAGTTGATGGCACGGAACTCCGTGAATCTTGCCGACGATGTCCCACAGGGCGAGATCGATCCCGGCGATGGCCGTTGACCGAGTGATTCCATTGCCATGCCAGAAGTGTTGCCGCCACATCGTCTGCCAAAGGTGTTCGATCCGAGTCGGATCCTCGCCGATCAGCAAGTGCGACAGATCCTCCACCGCACCAACGATGCTGCGTGTATGCCATTCCAACGTCGCTTCGCCCCAGCCGAACAGTCCGGGCTGATCGGTGACGACTTTCACGAACACCCAATTCCGCATGCGGGCGTGACAGACCAGCGTTTTTATAGAATTGATTTTCATAAGCTTCCCAGCTTAATGTCTTTGCCGCAGGGAAGCTACTGGCCCAATCAATCCATCGGATTCCGCATCAACTGCTGGCCGAGAAATGCCAGGTCAATTACTTCGCGACTTCTTAGCGTTCTTCTTATCGTCTCGTTCTTTTTGCAGTTTGCTGTTTTCTTTGAAAAGCTTTTCGAACTTTGCAACCTTGGGATCGATCATGCTCTTGCAATAAGGCGCTTCTGGATGCAACTTGAAGTAGTTTTGATGATAAGCCTCAGCCGCATAGAAATCTGGAATCGGACTAATCTCCGTTACGATTTTTCGGTAAACCTTGTCTTCCAATAGTTTGTATATCATCTTCTCAGTCGCTTCGCGTTGAGAATCGTCTTCGTAGAAGACCACGGAACGATATTGAGTACCGACGTCGTTCCCTTGTTTATTGAGCGTCGTCGGATCGTGTGTCTTGAAGAAGATCAAAAGCAATTCATCGAAGGTAACGACCGAAGGGTCAAACTGGATTTGACAAACTTCGGCATGGCCAGTGCGACCTGTGCAAACCGCTTCGTAGGTGGGATTCGTCACACGTCCGCCAGCGTATCCTGAGACGACGGACTTCACGCCGTCGACCCGTTGATAAACTGCTTCCACGCACCAAAAGCATCCTCCACCAAATGTCGCTGTTTCTAGTTTTTTTTCCTCGGATGGCTTGATTGATTTGGTGCTATTACCGCTCGTTGTGTCCGATTGAGCGAAAAGCTCATGAAGCGGACCTACCGAAATAGCTACGGCGGCTAAAAGTAAAACCATAGGGCTGTGACGAACACACTTCATCTTATTTCTCCCATACGAAATTCGTTTGCGGTTCCGGCGGCGTGGCTGAATTCGTGAGAATTCAGTAACGGTGAGTATTCACTTGTCGCTCGGTTTATCGAGTTGGTAACCCCCATATTTTAGCCGGACGGCAACCTATGGACAGGAGACGATACAATACGCTCGAAATTTCTTTTGAGTCGCCTTTTTAGAGGCTTTGGGTGTTTTGATGGATTTGTTTGCACACGCTGAGAATGCGAATCGTGAAAAGTCGCTTCCGCTAGCAGCGCGAATGCGCCCCAAGAAACTCTCGGAATTCGTTGGACAGTCGCATTTTCTAGCCCCTGGGAAACTTCTAAATCGCCTAATTGCCTCTAAACGCGTGCAGTCCGTCATTTTCTACGGCCCCCCTGGCACCGGAAAAACAACCCTCGCACATCTGCTTGCGATCGAGACAGGTGGCCAGTTTCGGCAGATCAATGCGGTCACCAGCGGAATTAAGGAATTGCGAGAAGCTTTGCAATGGGCCAAGGACGAGGTCCTCACGGGGGGTGCCAGACCCATTTTATTTGTAGATGAGATTCACCGCTTCAATCGCGCCCAGCAAGATGCGTTGCTACCAGACGTAGAGGATGGAATCGTGGCATTGGTCGGGGCGACCACCAGCAACCCTTTTTTTTCCGTCAACGGTGCACTGTTGAGCCGTTCCCAGCTTTTCGAACTCAAACCGCTGACAGAAGCCGAAATCGTTGAACTATTGGAGCGGGCTATTGCAGATCGATCTCGCGGGATGGGCATGTACAACATTCAAGCAGAACCGGATGCCTTGGTCGCCTGCGCGACCATGGCGGAGGGGGACGCTCGACGTGCGCTAGGTGCGCTGGAACTTGCTGTCCTTTCGTCGACTAGTTCGCCGGTGATTCTCGATGTGGCGCTCGTTCGAGAGAGCATGCAGAAGAAAGTCCTGCAATTCGACTCCAGTGGCGATCAGCACTACGATATGGCCAGCGCTCTGATCAAGAGTATTCGCGGCTCGGATGTCGATGCGGCCCTGTACTGGCTTTCGCGAGCAATCGAAAGCGGCGAAGAGATTCGTTTTCTGTGTCGAAGACTGGTCATTCTAGCGAGCGAGGATGTCGGCAATGCGGACCCGCAGGCCCTGCCGTTGGCGGTTGCAGGCATGCAGGCATGCGAGTTCGTCGGACTGCCAGAATGCCAACTCACGTTATCGCAAATCGTGATTTACTTGGCGCTTGCACCCAAAAGCAATTCGGCCACCACGGCCATTGGAGCTGCCCAGCAGGATGTTCGAGAGGGGACGGTGATTCCGGTACCGGTACATCTTCGCGATGGCCACTACGCAGGTTCCAAGCAATTTGGGCACGGCCAAGGATACGAGTACTCGCATAATTCACCTGAGGGAATCGCGGCTCAAGACTACTTAGGTGTAGACCGCGAATACTATCAACCGACCGATCGTGGTTTCGAACAAGAACTTGGACGACGCTGGGCTGAAATCAGAAAGCGATTGAAGAATCGTTAACGTCGGAAAAGTCAACGCGATCTGAAATTCTTAGGTGTGGGAACTCCCGCAATCGAGGACGCAATGGAGGAGACTAGAACTAAGCTCCAGATAGATTATCCTCCCTCCCATCTGTCTCGTCTCGTTTCGTCCCTTTCATGTTCGCTTCCTGCTATCGCTTTATTGGACTTGCTTGCGGTCGCTACGCGCGTTTTCTTTGCCTCACTATTGCTATCCTGCTAAACGCTTGGATGGGTTGGAATGCCTACAACGGCTACCAAAAGCTGTCCGATGAAACGAATATTGCCAAACTAAACCAGAAGGTATCCCTCTACAAACAGGAGGTTGGAACATTGCCGGATCTGAATCTGATCGATTTGTATCACAAGGGGCTAACTCAGCAACGATTGCATCGCACCCCCTTTGGTGGTTACTATCGACTCAATCCAAACCAACAGGCCGTTTACAACCCAAACATCGCCAGCCGCTAAGGCGAGGGGCCGTTTGAAATCTGCTTGTAATTTTTGGCGGCACGTGTGGAACGTGTGGCAAGTGTGGCACGTCCCTGAGGTACGAACGGCGTGGTGAATCGCTAGAAACATTTGCCACATTTCCCACGCCCACCGCATTCACTCTGAGAGGCTGCTATTTTTTGAATCCAAAGAAAGTACCCATCACACTCCGTGTGATGTTGCCTCAAAAACCAAAGGTCTTTGAACTGCGGAAATCACACGGAGTGTGATTGGTACTATAAAATCACAGCCTCAGCGCGTGCCACACAGTGGCCGGGCAACTGTCTGCCTGTCGCCTAAGTGTCGCTTTACTCGGAGCTAAAAGCCACACCAATGAGAGTTCAACTGAGTCTCAAATGCGCTCGCCAATAGTGCACTGTTTTCGCCACCGAAGTAATGACGTTCTTGATTTCTCTCTTTACCGTAAATTCTGGACCGGCAGGCAAAAACAACACTGCCCCTTCCCGGCGAACCATTACGTTTTCTACGATGATGGCTCTCATCAACCAAACCGCCATCGCTTCGTCGTCACATACGACACCAACCCACCCGAGCGCAACCGCTGGCACGGTCTGCAACCCGGTAACCATCTCAATACCTCGCCGGATCTCTCGAACGACTTCATCATAGGCGGGTAGATTCAATTTCGCTTGTTCGGCCGTTATCGCTTCTAGCAATCGACCACGATGCGGTGGCCCTCCCGCCATTGCAAGGTCACAAAAGCTGGTCCATATTTCGTCCCAAGCGACTTCGCCAAATCGATCCGTATCGACGGATGCAGCACCCATCGATCGAGGATTCACTTCCTCGGTTCTACCCCGATACTCTGAAGGCAACATCGAGTCGACTTTGCGGTCGAGTTCGATCAGCCCGTGTTGAGTCTTGATGTCCACCGAATCCAGGTTGCTTTGACTGGTCATAAAGTAGCGTTCGATGGACCTACAAGCCAACGCATCCAAATACAGGCCTAGTGCCACATGCAGCAGGCCCGAATGCTCAAGCAAGCAACGTGAGTCGATCTCCACCACGGTGTTGGCTACTGGTTCCACCACCGTGTTGGCTACTGGCCGTGAATCCGTTCGCCACCTCATTGCGACGACATTTTGAACTTGTTCCAACTCCAACTTGCGAAGAACTGAGGATAAACCTGGATGCCGCTTTCGCAAAAAAGCATATCTCACATCCAAATTTTCATTAGCCTGCTGGAAGTGATACGCCAGAGAAGCCAACTCCAATCCAACGTCCGTTACCGAATCATCCCCATCCGATAACAAAAGAAGAGTACTGTTGCGTTGCACGGTTGCGTCCAGAACTGCTGGAAGCAAAGCCTCCGCCCAATCCTTAATGGTCCAAGACCTTGCGATGTGAACGCGAACGCCTTTTCTCTCGGATCGTATCCATACAAAAACAGGACACAAAGCTTGGAAATCAAACGGATCCAATCCAATCGGAATAACGACAAAACGTTGGAACCCCTGATCGGAATACCACTCGATGGTCGATTGAAACGCATCGAGACTTCGTTCGTCGTTGGCCCAATGGACAACGCAGACGGGATGTTGCAACCGCGTGGAAAACAGCTCTGCAACCCGTTGCCATTGTTCTTCCGATCCTAGTACCACCGGTGTTTGCAATGCAAAAATCGCAACCGTTTTCAACGCATCGTCAGTTTCATTCATCTCTCGAATGATATTCGCGAAACGTTATCGCTTCAATGACTTATCTCCAAGAACCACGACTTCGCCTCGATCCGGGAATTGAGCAATGCGTTCAATAACCTGAGTGGATTCCGGCAACTGGTTTTTAATCCGAGCGTATTGCTTGTCCGTTGTGACCAATATCGATTTCCCACCCGAAATCGAGAAATCAAGCGCCTCCTCAGTCGATTGACAGAAATCGATCTCGCGTTTGAAGTAAAAAACCATACTGGGTCGAAAATAACCCAAGACGGCTACGTGCGAGTCGCTAGCTTCCAAATCCTTGCTCCAGCGTTGAGCTAACCGTTGTGCCGTTTGAAACTGGTCCAGTTCGGGTGCAACGTACTGACAAAGCGTAACGATCATCGACAACGCTGCGACGGAAAACACCCCCGCGGATAGGCGTGGCCGATTGCTCCAAAGCAGGCATACACCCATCGTACCGAAAACAACAAGTGGAGCCCCGGCCACGCCAAGCCAAACAAATCGCTGTTGAAGAACTCGCTCCATGCCAATCCGGTCCAGCAACGTTTGGCCTCCAAACTCGACGAGTCCGGAAATCGGAAACCCTGTCACGATCATCGCCCCAAATGCGATCAAGAGTATCCATCCAGCGTTCAGCCAACCGCGACTGACGGCGTTCACGTCTTGTGTCCATAATGCAAAGTAACGTCCAATCATGATCGCAAAGGCGGGATACGCAGGCAGGACGTAGTTTGGCAACTTGGTGCTGGCCAATGAGAAAATGACCAGGTAGACTGCCGCCCAGCCGGTAACAAAGCGAACCGCCCGAGACTGTGCGGGCATTCTCGCTTGGCCAAACCAACTCAAAGCAGTTGGGACAGCAAACGCCGACCACGGATACATGCCGATTAAGCATGCCAACAGATAGTAGTAAATGGGGCCGCTGTGGTTGTCCATGGCTTGTGACATGCGACCAAGATGATGCACACCGATGAATTCTTGAAGGAACTCACCCTTGGAACGCCATTGAACGAGCAAGTACCAAGGTGCAGCCACTAGCAATACGACAATCGCCGCCGTAATAGGTCGCATCTTCCAAACCGTCCGGAAGAACGCAACTGGAGTATACGGCTGAATCTGCAGCCATAGCCTCGAAAGCCTTGTACATTCCGCGGAAACCGCTTGCTTCCCCTCCGTTAAAAGAAACAGTCCGACCACTGCCGTTGGAAAGAGGAATCCAATGGGCCCCTTCGTTAAGACCGCCAACCCCATTACGACGTACGTTGCGATCCAGGTTCGCCACCGAACGGAAGCGAGCATTTGCTCTCGCGAAGAATCAGGCGCTTGAAAGTAATCGCAAACCCATAGATACAATGCGAGTACGGTAAAAAAGGTCAAGTGAGCGTCGGCCGTCGCGGATCGAGCTACCGTCGTAAACAGGATACAAGAGCCAATGGCCAATCCTGCAAACAGCCCCGTGGCGGTATCAAAAAGTTTGCGTGCGATGGCGAAGGTTAGAAAGATAGTTCCGAGTCCAAAGAGAGTCGATACGAACCTCGCTCCAAGCTCGGAGACACCGAAGAGCTCATAACCAACAATCATTCCCCAAAACATCATTGGCGGTTTGTGCGCAAATAGTTTGCCATTGAACGTAGGTGTGACCCAATCGTTCTTGGCGTGCATCTCGGCTGCCGTGGTAGCGTAGAAGCCTTCGTCTTGATCCCAAAGATGCGTGTTTCCGACCTGAATCATCATGACGGAAACGCCGACGATGAAGAGACAGAGCAGTGGAAAGGCAACGTCTTTTCGAATCATGGACGGTGGTGGAGTTGTGGAGTTGTGGAGTTGTGGAGTTGTGGAGTTGTGGAGTTGTGGAGTTGTGGAGTTGTGGAGTTGTGGAGTTGTGGAGTTGTGGAGTTGTGGAGTTGTGGAGTTGTGGAGTTGTGGAGTTGTGAAC
>JBBRJI010000137.1:0-10770 GCA_038219625.1 Pirellulales bacterium
CCGAAATGAAGTAAATGCGTGGTCCAGATTAGATTTTGGCTAGGGTGATTGTCGTAGCTACACACCACCCCCCCTTAACATATTCCTTCCGAAACTAAATTCCAAATGTCCCGATCCTCCCTTCTTTTTTTACTTGGCTGCTTGGTCGCCCTCTCCAGTTTCTCGATTTCTGAGGCAGACTGGACCATTCAGACAATTGCTGGCAATGGCAAAAAAGGTTTCACCGGGGATGGCGGACAGGCAACGGAGGCTAAATTGGATAATCCCTTTGGAGTGATACGCGGGCCGGATGGTTGCATCTGGTTTTGCGAATATTCGGGGCAACGCATTCGAAGAATCCGTCAAGATGGCAACATAGAAACCATGGCGGGCAACGGCTCAAAAGGATACGAAGGTGACGGTGGACTAGCGTCAAAAGCTAGCTTTAATCTTCCGCATGAGATTCGGTTCGACAAAGCCGGGAATCTTTACGTGGTGGACATGATGAATCATGCGGTGCGAAAAATCGATGCGAAAACAGGCATCATCTCAACCTTGGCGGGGACTGGGCGGATGGGTTATTCTGGTGACGGCGGACCGGCCTCGAAGGCGGAATTCAAACAGCCGCACAGCATCCAGTTTGGACCCGATGGCCAACTTTATGTATGTGACATCGGCAACCATGTCATTCGCCGCATCGACATGCAGACAAGCGTAATAACCACCTTCGCCGGAACAGGAAAACCTGGCGTGACCATCGATGGGGCTGCGATCGCAGGAACACCAATCAATGGCCCACGCTCGATCGATTTTGATCGGCAAGGCAATCTTTGGTTAGCGACTCGTGAGGGAAATCAAGTTTTCAAAATGGACTTGAAGGCTGGCCGGATTCACCACAAGGCGGGTACTGGCAAGAGCGGCTTCCAAGGAAACGGAGGACCAGCCAAAGAAGCGATGCTGAAAGGTCCCAAGGGAATCGCCATTGATAATAACGACAACGTTTGGCTCGCGGACACCGAGAGTCACAGCGTCCGGATGATCGACGCAAAAACGGGCAATCTTGAATTGGTCGCTGGGACGGGCACTCTCGGCGATGGACCTGACGGCGATCCGCTGAAGTGCAATCTTGCAAGACTGCATGGTATTTTTGTCGATTCGGATGGTTCGATTTTGATCGGCGATAGCGAAGCCCACAAAGTACGCGTTTTGCGTAGAGAGTCGCCCAGATCGTCGATTGGTACGGACAAGATCGTTTTGGTTGCGGGAGGTCAGAGAAATGCCGTCGATATACCTGCGACGGAAGCTTTGCTCATGGAACCGTTCGGCACCGCGTTCGATGCAAACCATCAGCTTTGGATTGTAGAAATGGCGTCGGGCAATCGACTGTTAAAAGTGGATGAAGCGGGCGTGCTTTCGCATGTGGCTGGGCGTAAAGAGCCGGGTTTTAGCGGCGACGGTGGGCCGGGTCTGAATGCGCAATTCAATGGCCCACACAATTTGGCAATTCGTAACGATGGTCGTGTCCTCATTGCGGATACTTGGAACGGGCGTATCCGCCAAGTAGATCCTAAGACCAAATTGGTTAGTTCGTTGCTAGGTTTCGAGGTACCGATCGACAAGGCCAAGGGATTCGGTCCGTATTGCATTTCAACGGATTTCACTGGCACGCGACTTTACATAGCTGACTTGCATCGCATTCATCGGCTGGATCTAGAAACCGGCAAGTCGACGGTGGTGGCAGGTAATGGCGAAAAGGGAATTCCGAAAGATGGGGCGATGGCGGTGAATGCTCCATTGGTCGATCCTCGGGCCGTGGCTGCCGATCGACTTGGTAATGTCTACTTACTTGAACGAGGTGGAAATGCATTGCGCGTGGTCCGATCGGATGGCACCATTACGACTGTCGTGAATGCAACCGGCAAGAAGGGAACCGAGACCTCGGTACGCGAACCAGCTCTCAACGCAATGATGAATGGTCCAAAGCATCTTTGTATCGACTCCATGAACCGAGTCCTCATTGCAGATGCCGAGAATCATCTGGTCCGCCGTTACGATCCAAGCGATGGAACCCTTTGTCGCATTGCTGGAACAGGAACATTGGGTCGGGACGGAGTTGGAGGGCGTCCGTTGGATTGCCAACTTTCGCGACCGCATGGCGTTACGGTTCATCCGAAATCGGGCGAACTTTACATCACCGACAGCTACAACAATCGCATCTTAAAAATCGCGGAACAACCATAGTGGCGTAGGGTGGCGTAGGGTGGCGTAGGGTGGCGTAGGGTGGCACGGGTGGCGTAGGGTGGCACAGGTGGCACGCTCAGAGCGAATAGCGATGGGCGTGGGAACTGCGGCAAATGTTTCTAGCGACTCACCACGCCCTTCGTGCCTCAGAGCGTGCCACGCGCAAAGCAAACTCGGGTAGCACGTGGCGGATGCTGCCAGCAAATCCGACGCTAGCAGCGTCGGCCACGACACTGGCGCATTGTCGGAGTACAATAGAAGCCAATAAGGTTCGTTATTGGAAACAACCATTGGCATTTTAAACGCGAATTTGGAGTTAGCAATGTCGCAATTCAAGGCGATTATCCCATTCCTTTTGCTCATGGGCTTGGTTTGTGTTGTTGGTTGCTCGGAAACCACGCCATCGGGGAAGATCACCTCCAAAGTTTTTTTTGACCTTTCAATTGGAGACGAAGACGCAGGCCGCATTGTGATGGGGCTGTACGGCGAAGATTTACCGAAAACTGCCGAAAACTTCCGTGCATTGTGCACCGGTGAAAAAGGTATGGGGAAAATGGGGAAACCGTTGCATTACAAGGGGAGCACATTTCACCGCATCATCCCAGGATTTATGCTGCAAGGGGGAGATTTTACTCAGGGCAATGGAATGGGTGGCGAGAGCATTTATGGTGAGAAATTCGACGACGAAGCCTTTAAATTCTCGCATGAAGAACCCGGGTTACTCAGCATGGCGAATGCAGGCCGGAACACCAACGGCTCTCAGTTTTTTATCACCACGGTTCCAACCGAGTTCCTCGACGAAAAGCATGTTGTCTTCGGACGCGTATTGGAAGGCATGGATGTCGTCAAAAAAATTGAGCGATTAGGAAGTGCTTCCGGGGACACTCAAGCCATTATTACCATTCGAGACTGCGGCGAGCTGAAATAGTTCGCCGATAGACTGAGTCTTGTCCAGTTGCGATGCCATTCCAAGCAGTTGTCGTTTAATCGTATTCGGAAGAACGCTCGTGTCCAGTCCAATCCAACACCGCACTTGTCCCCGTCCCTGGATGCTAGCGGAGAGCACACTTGAGTCGGTGAGGAAATCCGAGTACCAGATGGCGATTTTGCCCTTGGGTGCCACCGAACCGCACAATCTACATTTGCCTTATGCGACCGACATCTACGAAGCGGATTGGATTGCTTCGGAGATCGCCCAAGGTGCTTGGGAACAAGGCGCAAGGCCGGTCGTTCTCCCCACGATTCCCTACGGTACGGAAACCAATATGCAACGATTTCCGCTGGCCATGAATATGATGCCCTCGACTCTTTTCCGTGTTATCGAAGACTTGGTCCAATCCGTGGCTGCAAGCGGAATTCGAAAACTGTTACTGTTGAACAGCCATGGCGGAAACGAATTGAAGCCGTTCCTGCGCGAGCTGCACGGAAGAACCGATGTCCAACTCTTCCTATGCAATTGGTTTCAAATGGTTCGAGACCTAAGTCAACACATTTTCGCAAAACCAGATGATCATGCCGGTGAGATGGAGACCTCGATGATAATGGCTTATCGCCCCGAGCTGGTGTCCAGGACTAGCGAGGGCGGATTGAATGCCGACCAAGGGTCCGCTCGCCCGATGCGCTTCGAAGCGCTTGAGAAGGGCTGGGTATCGATCACTCGCCCATGGCATTTACTCACGACCAATTCCGGATGCGGCGATCCTCACGCCGCATCGGCAGACAAGGGCCACCAAATGATGGCAGGCATCCGGGAGAGGCTCGTGCCGTTTGTCGTACAACTATGCAACTCGCCTCTCGATGAGACCTTTCCATTCGCGTAGGTCCGCATCTTTCCATCTGCCGGTCGCTTTAGCCCAAAACACCCGATTGCAGCGCTGCAACCACTTCTTCGCCATGAATGAGTACATCGACATCGCGAAAAACTTGCTTGACTTGACCATCGATGCCAATGATAAACGTCGTGCGTTTGGCAATCGGAGTATTGTTGATCTCCGTCAATGTACCATAAGCGGTCGTGACCTTCTTGTCCGTATCTGCCAGGATATCAAAATTCAATTTGTGTTGATTGGAAAAATCGTTGTGAGATTGAACATTGTCGACGCTCACGCCAAATAGTTCCGCTCCCAGCGATGCGATTTGAGCTTTGCGAACGCTGAAGTCGTTCGCTTCCACGGTACATCCTGGCGTATTGTCCTTAGGATAGAAATAAAGCACCACCGCACGCTTCCCAACGAAGGAGGTCAGGTCAACCATCTCTCCATCTTGATTGGGCAGTCGCACAACCGGGGCTGCCGAACCTACATCGACTCGATTCAGCGAATTGATGACGATCAACGCGTCGAGCGGACTCATCATGCCGTCCCCATTGACATCCATGAGTGGCCCGGCGTAACCGGTCGGTTTTGTTTGCAAGGAGCGGCTTCCGTGCTGATTGATGTCGTTGATCACGATGAGCGCGTCCAGAGGCTCGACGAGTCCCGACATATTCACATCGAGGCGGTTTATGGCGTTTTGCCAATCGGCGGCGCACATCTCGCGTCGTTCCAATCGCTCGATCAATCTCGGAATACGCTTTTTCATAGAACTCGTCTTGAATCTTGGCTATTAAAATGCGGCCTTTTTCGTCCATCCAACGAACAAGTTGAACTGCGAGCCTACCTCGGAAGTTGGGTTTCGTCAAATTTCCTCGCCATTTGGCAGCAACCGTTGCGAACGGAACGCATCACGAAACGACTCGAAGCTTTCAAACGACAGGGCAAACATCAGAAATTGGGTGAAAAAGGGCCTTGACGATCGATTTTTGAGGTTGATTTTCAGTCGGTTGTTTTCGGACCGCGGCCTCTATGTTACCATTTGGCACCGGGCGTTTTGGTCAGAACTTCTGTAAAAAACGCACTCATTTGATTGGACCACCGAGAAATTCACAACAGACGCAATGACACTTCCCCTTCGATTGATTCTGATCGATGGATAGTCGATTTCGAGTTCCGCCAGGATTCCTCGACCAACTTTACTGATTACGGCAATGATTTTACTGTTACTCATACTCCCAATTACAGTCGCTCTGTTTGCTTGGATCGTATGGCGGCCAATCTGCGACCCTTTGAACGCAGGTATAGTCACCGTTGGCCTTCCAATCCAGGAACGCACGCTTGCGACGAGAACCTCGTCAAAGAATGTTGGCGAGGCGTCTCTAGCCTCAACATGGCTGGAGCGCCCAACGACAAGGAAGGGCTCGATTGGAATACAGACGCGTCCCAACATTGCGACTCGCCGTGCGTGGCCTGTTCGGAATGGGGCATTTTTTTTGAGTGTTAACAGTAAACTTGTCGAAGTATATGGATTGTTGATCGAGCCAAGTTCTCCTTAGGGCACACTCGCTTTCGAACATATTGCTGTCTGTTGATCAATTGATTAACAGAAAGAAATGCCGTGTTTACCTCTTCCAGCCTCTTGTCGGCGACTCCGCCGTTCATCCTTTTCGCCGAAACCGTTGCTGCAAATCCCATCGCAACTTGGATCATTCCGGCAGTCGGGGTCGCGATCGGCGCAGCCATCATGTACGGCCTCAATCGATTGCAGGGACGCGATGCCAAAACGCAAGCCAAGCGTTTGCTCGACCAAACCAAGCTCGATTGTGAGAACCAGACCAAGGCCGCTGAGTTAGAAAAGAAAGAAAAACTTCTTCAGCAGCAATCTAGATTCGATAGCGAAAACCAGAAAGTCAAAGATGAACTTCGAAAACGAGAATCGACTCTCGAACGCAAGGAAGAGCTTCTCAAGCAGTCTTCCGACGATGCTCGCAAGCAAGAAAAGTTTGTCGAAAACACTCAGCGCAAGCTGACCGAACGCATGGAGGACGTCACTCGAAAGGGTGATCTTTACACCAAGCTCATTCAGCAGCAACAAACGGACCTAACGCGTGTCACGGGTATGTCGATCGAGGAAGCGAAAAAGCAATTGATGTCGATTCTTGAAAAGGAGCTACAAGGCGAGTTGGGGTCCGTGATCCTGAAACACGAAAAGAAAGTGGCTGAAATTACTCAGCAAAAGACTCAAGACATTCTGTTGGTCGCCATGCAACGTTACGCTTCCGCACAAACATCCGAAAGCAGCACGAGCACGGTCGATATCCCAAGCGACGACATGAAGGGACGCATTATTGGTCGAGAAGGACGAAATATTCGCTCGTTCGAAAAAGTCTCGGGATGCGATCTGATTATCGACGACACGCCCGGCGTCGTGATTGTAAGTGGCTTTGACCCGGTCCGCCGTGAAATCGCCAGGCAGTCACTCGAAAAGCTCGTGATCGACGGACGTATTCACCCGACTCGCATCGAAGAAATCGTCGCTGCCACCGAAAAACAAATCGAAGCCTTTATTCGACGTAAAGGTGAGGAAGCGGCCCAGGAAGTCAATATCCAGGGACTTCATGAACGAACGATCGATATGTTAGGGCGATTGCATTTCCGAACAAGTTACTCGCAAAATGTTCTGCGACATAGCGTCGAAGTAGCATTCCTATCTGGCATGATGGCCGAAATGATTGGGCTCAACCCTCAACTCGCACGTCGCTGTGGCCTATTGCACGATATCGGCAAGGCAGCGGACCATGAACTGGAAGGTGGCCACCCGAAAATCGGGGCGGACCTGCTCAAACGCAATGGTGAGAACGAACAAGTCGTGCATGCTGCTCTTGGCCACCACGACCAACTGACGACTGAGTTCCCATATACGCTCCTTGTTGCTACCGCCGATGCGTGCAGCGCCTCACGACCAGGTGCGAGGCGTGAATCGCTTGAACGCTACATCAAACGGATGGAAGAGCTAGAAGCCATTGCAAAGGGATTCAACGGTGTTGAGCAAGCGTTTGCGATTCAGGCCGGTCGCGAATTGCGTGTTATCGTTAGCTCTAAGAACACCGACGATGCCGTTGCCGCCAAAATCTGCCGGGACATCGCTAAGTCGTTCGAAGAGCAACTAACCTATCCAGGGGAAATCAAAGTGACCGTGGTCCGCGAATCCCGCTTCGTCGAAGTCGCCAGGTAACGAGCCAATAGCTGTCCGCCGCCACGATCAGCCCAAGGGACCCAAAAACCAGGGCTGGTAAAAGCGAGCCGGAAACCAGCCAGGCAAATAATCCCAAAGCCATCAGACACCACCATGGTCGTTCCATTAGGGCTGTCCCAAGCGATGATGGAAACCAAGTTAAACTCGCCAAAATGAGCAAGCAACCTACAAGCGAATACCACTGATTCGCTCTTGCGGGATGGGATCCCGACTCGGTTGCATCTGGCTCGACGAAGGCATTCAGACTGTTTCCCAACAGTTGTAGACGGCTATTACGTTGAACGACCGATTCTTCCATCTGCGGTGTTCGAAAAAACCTTTGCATAGAATGCCACTGCTTAACAGCCAGTCCGAATGCTTCTTGCTCCTCGGCTTCAACGCTATTGGACCATTGGTCCAAGTAGCGATAGGCTTTTTGATTCCAGTACCCTTTCCACTGATCGAAGTCCGAACCTTGCTCGAACCTCGCCGCATTGGGCCAGCGTTCTTCCGCTTCCTCGAGAATTCTTAAACAGGATTTTGCAATAGCTCCAATAGCGATCGAAGGTTCCGTTGCCGCAATCGACCTGCCATCCAGCATCACTTCCATTCGATCGCTAACAATCAAAACAGGTTCTACGATTTCGGTGTGCCCCATCAATTTGGGAGCATCGATCTTCATCTTGTCCTTTGTCCAAATGTCGGCTCTGTGATTTGAAAAGACCTTCACGTCGGAGCAAAGCCCGGCTTGATTTAAGGAACAATGAATGCGTTGGCCTTCTTGTTTGAAATCAACTGGCTGGCCGTTAACATCGATCGACAAAACCTCAACATCATCCCCAAGTTGCCACTCCAATGCCCCATTTGCGGACGTGCTTGCCGTTGCTTCGATCCAATATTGTGATTCCAACAAGGCGAATCGGCTGGTTGGAGTTACCAAAAAAGCTTCATCGCGAACACGCAAAATGCATTTAGCGACAGTGAGCTGTAGGGTTGTTTTATCGAATGGAGTGGCATTCGATTGCGTTCCCATAGCCTTTTCGGATTTGACTTCTGTCAACGCATCCACTCTTTGGGTCGGTATCCGCTCGCTGTCGAGCGCGCGAATTTGGGTCGTCAGTTCCGAATCGCGGGCGGGCTCATCGATTCGCGGAACGAATCGGACCAAGGTGGAGACCTGCGTTTTTGCCTCAAGCCCCGATGGCTCCGGTAAAGAGACTTGAAGCCACGCCTTGCTGGAGTCAGGGCAAGGGATCAAATTAATCCTAGCTTCGCTTTGCCATCTGTCCTTGAGCGATGCAGGCACCTCAAGGATAAAGAAGGGTCTCGATGACACGGAATTCGTCAACTGCGCAACTGCATCGATTTCTCTAGCACTTGCACTCGGATTTTGTGTTACTGTTAAACTCCCAACGAGCGGCTCTTTGCGATGAATCATCTGGTAACGGGACGCAGCCAACGTCACCGAATGGATATCAGAATATGATTTAGCCAAATGAAGAGCGGGGGCGTTCAGCCCCTCCCCAAAGATCACGGTTGACTCGGACTCCAAGCGAAATGCGATGCTCTGCGAAGCTACGATTTCCATCGTTTGATCTGAATTCACCGTGCTGGGCAGGGCTATCCATGGCAGTTCCAACCACTCCTCATTCGCAATGAGTCCAGATGGATTCGACACCAGCCGCTTGGCTTGAATCCATAGGTCGCTAACTTCAAGCGATTTGCGATCGGCCAACACTTGCAGATGAAGCTTGCCGTTGGACTTGCTTTGCAAATACCGAATCGGTCCGCTACGGTTGTAAAAATCAGTGACCACAAAATCATCGGGTACGTCAACGACAAGCAGTTCGGCGGTCGAACTACCACCGAGCAATTCGATGCGAGACGTTAAGCTCTGGCGATGATGATCGATAATCCACTTGGTCGTCACCCGCGCTTGCTGCTGCTTATCCGTTAGCGACTTGGGTTTCAATACGCCGAATCCACCCGTCGATGGAATTCGCAGGGCTGTGGCTAGAGGCTTGGTCTTTAACTCTGGCCATTCCAGTCGCTCGGTCGAACCGATAGCTAAACTCCAAGTGCTGATGCCTTCAATGCTCCAACTAGCCCCTGGCGCCCTTGAGTACCGAAGCGTGCCGCGCCGCGTTCGCGGATCACGGCATTCTGCGAATAAGACATTGAGGCTTTGGTTTGCAGACTGCGGAACCCAAACCACGGAAATCTGCCGATCGCGAGGGGATAGCGAACTTGGATTCGCATTGCCCGGTGGTTTCCATTCCAGAACGTAACGTCGCCTAGACAAGGTAGTGCCTGACCGCGACTCCACCCATTCCGCATCCCCCCACTGCGTCCCGATAGGCAACCACTGTTGGTCGGCTTCGATCTCAATCTCACGGCCAACAGGTATCCCTTTTGGGAAATCAAGAATTGTCTTGGCTTGCAATATATCGTTCTGAAGAAACAACTCCGTGTGCATTACGGGCGCGTCGCCACTCTCCAATACGCTGGTCGACGGATTGCTGAGTGGACTGCCCGACTTGGGTAGCGGAATCGTTAAGGTGCATTGCAAACGATCTATGGCTCCTAGCATCGCGACGAAACGACCACCCGCTGGGTCTGTAACTTGTCCACGCGAAACGATTTCAAAGCTGTTCTTTGGATCCGTTTCGATTTCCATCGTCGCATTTCCGACCGGCAGGACCGCAATATCCAGAGACTGAGAAGGTGACTCTCGGTTGCGATCCGGTTCGTTGAATTTCAACAAAGGCTGAGCAATAATCTGAACCGATCGTTTCCCCGGCTTGTCAGGCGTCCAGATCCACTCAAATCCGGTGCTGCGCAGTTTGTTGCCGAGATTGAGCTCATTCCCATCCACACTAAATCGAGCGAGTTGCAACTGCGTCGCATTGATGGGGAAACGCACAGGAGCTAAATCGTCGCCGACCAGGAAGTCGTAGACCATGGTAATCTGATCTGCCGAATTAATACGTCCCTTTACCCCTATGCGCAAACCATACTTCGCGGAGATCGGGTGCGTACCACGCTCGCTCTGCCCGCTTCGTTCCGACTTACCCGTTAAAACATCCAACATCTCGACTGGGACATAGGCAGTCGTTCCCGACATGTTCCCTTCCTCGTCCATGGGGATAACGATCTGATATGCATTTCCTCCCGCATCGCTCTTGTCTTGGCCATATGCCACCATTGCAAACGGTGAATACTCGCTGGAAACAGTCCAACCCATCGCCAAACACAGACCAAGCGATCCCATATTGACCGCAGAAGTCCGCGGTGTACCAATCGGCTTTCCATGCGAGTGATTGGATTCTGATTCATTGTCACCCACGCGATCATTCCATGGCAACCATTTCGCTGAGTGCCGCTGAGAAAGACTTTTGTCGCCGTTGACAGGATTCGAAAGCAACCTATAGATCATGAAGACCACGAAACTTGCACTCATACCAATCAGGCCAGTATAGGCGAATCGAGCAGCAACCAACG
>JBBRJI010000138.1:0-10726 GCA_038219625.1 Pirellulales bacterium
TTACCTCGCCGCATTGCGCCCGGCCACTGTGGCCCCTCCAGGCCCCATTTCCGCGCCCCTAACGCCCACAAAGGGTAATCCGCCTCGGAGATGCGGAACTACGCAGGCTTTCTCGCTAATACCAAATACTGCGCACCCAACGGTATCCACGCCAGACAAGGTTCCAACGGCCTCAGCCAACGAAGCAGTTTGGGGAAATAAAAACAAGTATCGACTCGTACCACGTCAAAACCTGCTTGCCTGAGTAGCTGCTTGGCTTCGAAGATCGTGAGGGTGATCGCGTCTCGATCGAAAGGGATTCGACTCATAACCATTCGTGTGCCAGGATTCCAAGGGTTATTTTCCCAAAATGCAAACCACCCTCCGGGCTTGAGACATCGATAGACATAACTTGCTGCGCCCGCTCTCGAATCAATGGGGATATGGTGGAACACCCCATTGCAATAAGCCAAATCCAACCCACCCGAAGGCAAGTAGTTATCCGAATGAACGAATTCGGTTTGGATGGGAGAGTAACGTTCCCTAGCTTGAACAAGCGACTGCTCCGAAGTGTCGACTCCAACCACGCGTTCCACATGCAGTTCAGCTAGAAGAAACGCAACACTGTTTCCCGTCCCGCAACCAAAGTCCATGGCGGATTCGATATCGAGCGTCCGACCGCTGAAACTTTCCAAACGCTTCCGCAACCACTTGACTCTTCCCATCGCGAAGTAGTCCGAAGACTCGCCGGACACACTCAACCCCTGTTGAAGGGTGGATTCGTAGTTGCCTGAGTAGTTATCGAATGGCGATTGCGACATGCGCTCAACCAGCTTTCTTTTGACACCGGTTCTTGAATCGCTCGTAGTCCTCGCGTGTGTCGATCCCTCTAGGCGAATTCGAAACGACACCAACGACTATCCGATAACCGGCTTGCAAAAAACGTAGCTGTTCCAGTTTTTCCATTTGCTCCAGGTCGCTTGGGGGCAACTCATGCAGGTCAAGCAAAAACTCACGGCGATAAGCGTAGATGCCAATATGCTGCAAGAAGATTGCAGGCTCTTGCTTCAATAGCTTGTCATCCCAAGTGCGAGGATGCGGAATCACGGACCGGCTAAAATAGAGTGCGGCGCCATTCGCAGCACGAACCACTTTGACGCAGGCCGGATCCTCCAAGTCCAAGCGATTGCGAATCGGAGTCGACAACGTCGCTACCTGCGCGCTTAGGTCGGACTCGAGCAGCGCCAGCACCGCGTCGATCGAGGATCCGGCAATCTCGGGCTCATCCCCTTGAACGTTGACAAACACATCGACGTCCGGCCGACTGCGAGCTACTTCCGCAACGCGATCTGTTCCGCTTTGAGCATTCACGTCGGTTAGTTGTGCACGACCACCAAATTGACTTACGGCGTCGAAAAGCCGTTGGTGATCGACGGCGACTGTGATTCCCGTTGGCCTGCTGGCCGATTGGCATGCAAGGTAGGTATGTTCAAGAACCGTTTTGCCTGTTTCGTTCAACAGCAGCTTTTCGGGCAATCGAGTCGACGCGAGCCGTGCGGGAATAACAATTTCGCCGATCATTCTTTTGACGTGTTCACTATTTGTTCGATTTGAATGGCTTTTCGCCCTTTGAATGATCCGGGCGACGCATGAAACTTAGTACGGTTCGCGATCTCCACTTCGAGCGGATGGCTGACATCCTTTTCCGTAGAAATAATATCGCCAACCTCGAGATCAAATAGGTCAGCAGATTTGATGGTAGACCTTGCGAGAGTGACAATAACGTCCGCCATTGAACCATCCAGCCGTGACAGAAGTTTGCCCGTCGTTTCGGAGTTTGCCCGGATCGACGCGTAACCAACCCAGCTATTGCTGGTCAATTTGCTCCCTACCCGTTCGATCGTATTGAATGGAATGCATAGATTCGCCATGCCGCGGATTGCCCCTAGAGAGAGCTCAAAACTCACCATGATAACCACTTCATTCGGCGGCACGATTTGAACCAATTGAGGGTTGCTTTCGACTCGCTCTACCTCGATTTTGAGATCAACAACATTGGACCAAGCGACCTCTAGTTCTCGCAGGAAGACGTTGCTGATTCTGGCGGCCAATCGCAATTCGATTTCGGACAACGGCCGCTTGAGCGAGGAGTCGGCGCCGATGTTGCCGCCAAGCATCCGATCGATGATGGGATACAGGAGCGAAGGGCTTATGTCCAAGACCCAATTGCCTTCGAGCGGCATCGGTTTGAGCAAATTGAAACAAGTCGGGATTTCCAAGCTATAAACAAACTCGCTGTAGGTCAACTGATCGACACTGATCAATCGGACTTCGACGATGCTGCGAAGCACGGCGGAGAGTGAGGCACCGACGTTGCGCGAGAAACCGTCGTGCAGCGATTGCAAGGCTCGCATTTGTTCCTTGCCGACGCGTTCCGGTCGCTTGAAATCATAAGCTAAGACCCGCACTTTGCTGGCAGGCTTTTTGGAGTCCAACTTGGCCGCCGGTGCCGCCCCAGGCGCAGCCGGTGCCGCGTCACCATCCAGCGAGCGAAGCAGACTCTCCACGTCATTTCTACTCAGTATATCGTCTGCCATTCGAAAATCCCTTTCTAGTTACGCACATGTCCATCTCCGTAGACCACGTATTTATATGTCGTCAATTCACGCAGGCCGCAAGGGCCTCTGGCATGAAACTTGTCCGTGCTAATTCCAATCTCTGCCCCTAAACCCAATTGGCTACCATCGTTGAAACGAGTCGATGCGTTGACGATGACTGCCGAGGAATCAACCAACGCCACAAAACGTCTAGCCGCTGCCAAGTCCGACGTCATAATGGCATCGGTGTGGTGCGAGCTATACCGATTGATATGTTGAATTGCGTCATCCAATGAGTCTACAACGCAAACACTCAAGATTGGGCCTAGGTATTCGCGCGACCAATCGTCTTGAGTAGCGGGGACTGCGCTCGGAAGCCATCTTAGGGTTTCTGCATCACCGCGTATTTCGATTGGGTGCGTCGCCAGTTGCTCAGCAAGGGCGGGCAAGAATACCTCGGCGACATCGCGATGAACCACCAAGGACTCGAGGGCGTTGCAGACTCCCATCCGCTGGCATTTGGCATTTTCGACAACGCGAAGGGACATAGCCAGATCGGCTTGTTTATCGACGTAGATGTGGCAATTTCCGTCGTAGTGCTTGAGCACCGGCATGGTAGCTTCAGCAACCACTCGCCGAATGAGACTCTCACCTCCTCTAGGAATCACGAGATCGATCCATTGCGAAAGTTTGAGGAAATGACCAACCGCTTCGCGATCAGTGGTGCTTACCAATTGAACCGCGTCGGTTGGGACGCCAAAATCAGCGGCTGCTTTTTGCATGACTTCAACGATCGCCTGAGAACTGTTCATGGCTTCCTTGCCACCCCGCAGGATGATCGCATTGCCGCTCTTGACGGCAATTCCCGCCGCATCCGCAGTCACATTGGGCCGTGATTCGTAAATAAAGAAAACAACACCCAAGGGGACGCGAACTTTCGAAATCTGAAGGCCATTGGGGCGTGTGCTCCCCTCGATGACTTCACCGACTGGGTCGGGCAATACCGCGATTTCGCGAAGTCCACTGGCTATTTGAAGGATTCGCTCAGGCGACAATCGCAGCCGATCGATTTCGGAAGCGGTTAAGCCGTACTGATCTGCATTTCCTAGATCGACCGAGTTTGCAGCCATAATTCTCTGCTGAGATTGCTCGATACGATTGGCCGACTCAATAAGCCATTTGTTTTTTACCACTCCGGAAAGGCCTGCGAGCAGCCTGGACGCGGCGTGGGCTCGGCTGGAAACCCCAGCACAATAGCTTGCCAAGTCGTTTTCGGTAGCGGTGGTCATGAGTTTGGAAAAGGAAAACGGGACTCGGCCCTAGTGTAGAACGGCACTCCGTGCCGTTTCGTTCGAAAAGTACGGCTTCTAGAACCGCGTCACCCTCGGAGTATCGAAGAATACTCCCATCAGGTCAATGTTAAAAAAAGATAGCGAATCGTTGCACGGCGACCGATCTGCGATCGCAAATTGTCAGATTGTTTATTAGCTGGTAAGATCTAAGCCCGTCGTGTTACCACTGATTTATTGCTCGCATACCCGCGAAAATCGATGACCAAGCATATTTTTGTAACTGGCGGTGTCGTCAGCTCCATTGGAAAAGGGCTTACTAGTGCCTCCATCGGAATGCTTTTAGAAGCTCGCGGACTTCGAGTTCGCATGCAAAAGCTGGACCCCTACATCAACGTCGATCCAGGGACCATGAGCCCGTACCAGCATGGCGAAGTTTACGTGCTGGATGACGGCAGTGAAACCGACTTGGATTTGGGGCATTACGAACGATTCACCAGCGGGCCGTTGACTCGCGACTCCAATTACACGACCGGGCAAATTTACTTGCGGGTTATTGAGAAGGAACGTCGTGGCCAATTTCTGGGGAAAACGGTGCAAGTTATCCCGCACATTACCAACGAAATCAAAGAATCGATCCTCCGACTGGCGGATAGCAACACCGATATTGTCATCACCGAAATCGGGGGAACGGTCGGCGACATTGAGAGCTTGCCCTTCCTCGAAGCCATCCGACAGTTTCCGCAAGATGTTGGACGGGACAATTGCTTGTTCATTCACTTGACGCTCGTGCCGTACCTCAAGGCCGCGGCCGAAATCAAAACCAAGCCGACGCAGCATTCCGTTGGACTCTTGCGACAAATCGGGATTCAGCCGGATATGTTGATTTGCCGATGTGAAAAGAGCATCTCGCGCGAAGAACGCGAAAAAATCGCGCTATTTTGCAACGTCTCGTTAGAGGCGGTCATCGAGGAATTGGATAAGGACTTCTCGATCTACGAAGTACCTCTTTCGTTGCGAGATCACAAACTCGACGAGTTCGTGATGAAGCGATTTCAATTAACCGGCCAACCGCTTCGATTGGACGCGTGGGACAACATGATGTTTGCCCTTCGCAATCCCAAGCACGAGATCAGCATCGCGGTGGTCGGAAAATACGCTGAACACCGAGACGCTTACAAGTCGATTTACGAGGCGCTTGATCATGCCGGCATCCAGCATCGAGCTCAAATACGGATCGTTCCGATTCAGAGTAGTGAAATCGAAGAGGAAGGACCGGAACGCTTATTGGCTGGCTACGATGGGATCCTGATTCCCGGCGGATTCGGTGAACGAGGGGTCGAAGGCAAAGTGCAATCGATTCGATACGCCCGAGAGCGGGACATTCCATTCTTTGGTATCTGCTTAGGGATGCAGTGTGCGGCCATGGAATTTGGTCGCAACGTGCTTGGTCTCGAACGAGCGAACTCGACGGAATTCGACAAAGATACGCCTAACCCTGTCATCTGCTTGTTGGATGAACAGCGCAACGTCACCAACCTTGGCGGGACAATGCGGCTAGGCGCTCAGCCATGCGTGCTGACAAACGAGTCGGCAGCTCAGATGGCGTATCAATCGGATCATGTTTCGGAACGTCATCGCCATCGATACGAGTTCAACAACGTCTTTCGCAGTCGATTTGAAGCGCACGGGATGCGATTCTCCGGCCAGAGCCCGGATGGAAGTTTGATAGAAATACTGGAGCTTCCGTCGCATCCATTCTTCCTGGCCGTTCAATTCCACCCCGAGTTTAAGAGCAAGCCGACCAAAGCCCACCCGTTGTTTGCCGCCTTCGTCGGGGCTGCAGTCCAACGGCGATTAGGTAGAAAGCAACGAGCCGCAGTAGCAGGCCCAGCGGAACCGTCGGATCATACTAACATTGTTTAAATGGGCCATCGACGACAGCACTTTCATTCCTCAACTTGCCCGCTAAGGCGAGCGGCAGACAGAAGACTACACAGATGACTACCAGGCCTGGCCACCGTGTCGCGCGCCCAAAGCGATTAGCGAGATTAGCAATGGGACTGTGTGGCACGCCCAAAGCGATTAGCGCGATTAGCGATGGGCGTGGGAAGTGTGGCAAATGACTCTAGCGATTCACCACGCCCTTCGTACCTCAGAGCGTGCCACTCAGTTTATAGGTAGATTTCAAACTGCCCCTCGCCTAATAACCTGAATCGGCGCGAATCTTGTCGCAAAACGTATTTCAGGTTTTTGTGTTGCACTCCCTGAACTGATCCTTGACCTTTCGTTTTTCGGTTGAGTATGCGAGAAGGCCGTCGATCTGAGACTCGTCCAGCCATACCATCGCCGAGCTTTGCATAGCAAGGTAGACCACCATAATGCGATCTCGCTTTAGCGCGCTCCGTCGCAACTCCACTTTGTCCCAGGGAACCAACGTATCCATTACGGCGACTCCTTTGTCAAAAAACTCAACTGTGCTCGGATGAATTCGCCATCGCAAGAAGCGAATACCGTTCATGAGACCGATGGTCGGGGCTAAAGAGTTGCAAAGAACCATCAAAGAGTACCACACAAAAGTCCAGCCATTGACGCTAGATATCGATGAGATTAGCAGACTCAATAGGGCCGTTATGAACAGCTGCGACGCAATCGTCATTAGGATACAAAACAGCGAATGAGCAAGTGCCCAACTCCGGGATTGGCTTTCCGTGCTGCTCCCGATTGCGAGTAAAGTCCCGCTCCTCGCAAGTAGATTCTTCCGCCGTCGAGATACAAGTCCAACGACCAAAACGATGGCAATCGTTTGAATGCTAACCACAGCGATGATGGCGTTGAAAACAGCCGGCGGCAGCCCTCGGATCAATGGCGTCGCAAATGCAAGAACCACCGCAACCAGCACGAGTACCCAAAGCAGCTCAGAAATGCCGAATTGCTGCGGGTCTAGTAGTTGTGACTTTGGCGATTCACCAACATCGCTTTCTTTGCTTAACGGTTTTATCTTGTCACTCCAATCCTCAAGTTCTGCACGCTCATCTCGGAGTCATCGCAAACACGGCTTCTCTAAAATGATTCTTCTGAACTTGGAAAAGTCCCTTTCTGGACGTCTTGGCAGTACTGATTAACTGCTTGTGCCGCGGCGCTTCGAAGATCCGCATATCGACGAACAAACTTCGGTACGTAACCACTATTCCAACCGAGCATGTCGTTGGTCACTAGAACTTGGCCATCGCAATGAGGTCCAGCGCCAATTCCAATGGTCGGAATGCTCAATTGCTCCGTAGCGAGTTTTGCCAAGTCTGGCGGTACGCATTCTATCAATACGCAAAAGGCGCCAGACTGCTCGGCCGCTTTGGCATCCGTCATCAGTTGGTCCGCATCCCGTTGTACGCGGTAGCCGCCCAACGCATGAACACTCTGCGGTCGCAATCCAATGTGCGCAATCGTAGGGATACCAGCGTCAACGAGCGCTCGAATCGCAGCGGCCTGTTGGTGACCACCTTCCATCTTGACCGCTTGGCACTGTGTCCGCTTCATGATGGTCGCGGCGGACTCCACTGTATGCTCGATGCTCAACTGGCCAACCGGGAAAGGCAAATCGACCACCACCATGGCTCGGTCGGTTGCCCTTGCCACCATTTCGCCATGATAAATCATCTCTTCTAATGTGACTGGAATCGTTGTCGTCTTGCCCTGGACCACCATTCCGAGCGAGTCACCAACAAGGATACAATCGACTTCTGCTTCATCCAGCATTTTGGCAGTTGGATAATCGTATGCCGTCAGCATGGTGATGCGTTGCCCTTTACGCTTCATCGTTTGCAGCGTCTTGACCGTGACTCGCTGGGGTTTGTCATTCATCGTCGGGGCAAAATCCTGGGTTTTCGGAGGTTTTTTCAAAATCCTAAGTTAGTCGAGTGGAGATAGGTTCACCAACTTATCCTAGCCACCAAGAAATCAAAATGGGGACGGCACGTTGATTGCAAGTTTATTACACTAAGGGTTCGCAAAACGATGCTTCTTTCCTCTACCTTCCCCTCCCTTCCCGCCAACCAGAGATTCCCGCCATCATGAAACGACGTCGATTCTTAGTCCAATCCACCACCGGGCTGGCCGCAACCCATTTGATCGCTAAGTCAACTATGCTAAACGCGGCTACCGCGCAAGAACCCAAACGCGTCGTAGTTGGCATAATGGGGCTCAATCGCGGCAAAGATCTCGCAGCCAACCTATTAAAAATACCAGGGGTCGAGATCAAATATGCGTGCGACGCGGATTCCAAACGAGCCGCGGCAGGTGCGAAGTTCATATCGGAATCCGGTGGTCGGCCCGAAGCAATCCAAGATTTCCGCAGAATACTAGACGACAAAGAAGTCGACGCACTCATTTGTGCAGCACCCAACCACTGGCATGGACCAGCCACGATTCTCGGTTGCAAAGCAGGCAAGCACGTTTACGTCGAAAAGCCCGCCTGCCACAATCCACAAGAAGGAGAGTGGATGGTACGGGCCGCTCAGCAGAATAACCGCTGCGTCCAAGTTGGCAACCAACGGCGAAGCAGCCCCGGTTACCAAGCTGCCATGGCAAAGCTGCACACCGGCGTCCTGGGCAAGGTTTATCTGGCCCGGGCGTTCTTCAATCGATTGCGAGGCTCCATCGGCGTGAAAACCGATGCTGCTCCGCCCGAATCGCTTGACTACGACCTCTGGCAAGGGCCTGCTCCGCGTCGTCCCTATCGAGAAAACATTCTGCACTACAACTGGCATTGGTTCTGGCATTGGGGCAATGGCGAGTTGGGGAACAACGGCGTGCATGGCCTTGATCTTTGCCGATGGGGTTTGCAAGCGGGCTTTCCGATCCGAACCGTTTCCAATGGCGGTCGATACTGCTTCCAAGACGACCAAGAGACACCGGACACACACGACGTTTCATGGCAATTCGAAGGTGGAAAGCAGATTTCCTACCAAGGTCTCTCATGTTCGCAACATGCGCCTGGCCCATTCGTCTCGTTCTATGGCACCGAAGGATACATGGAAATCGAAGCCGACGGCGCTTATAAGATCTATAACTCAGCCAACAAGGTGGTCGATTCCGGAGAAAAGACAAGCGATGGACAGCCGGAGCACATGAAGAATTTCATCGACTGCATTCGAGCCAACGATCCGTCCAAACTCAACCAACCGATTCTGAGCGGGCATCAAAGCACGTTGCTTTGCCACTTAGGGAATGTGGCCCATCGAACCGACCGGGCGGTTCATTCGCTAAGTAGCGATGGGCACTGGAAGGATGAAGGGATTCCTAAAAACCTTTGGCGACGTGACTACGATCCGAAGTGGGAATCGCAGATTTCGACGTAGATCCGTCGCTCCGCGACGGATGTCCTCGTTGTCGAAAAGGGCATTGGATAATCGGTGATCCTCAACCGTCGAACCGCTCGGCGATGGTTTGGGAAGACACGATGCTGGAGGGTTTCATCTACACCGACCGTCAGTCGGCGGAGCGACTGACCTACGTAAAATGCGGCTGCTGCGTAGCCGCTTCCATGATGCGTTGTTCGGTCGCTTCCTCGCGTGTGAACTCGCCCGTAATCACTCCTTCGCAAAGTACCAGGATACGATCGCTCACCGTTAACAACTCTGGCAACTCAGACGAAGTGACAACGATGGCGACGCCTTCCGCTGCGAGCTGCTCCATTAATTGATAGAGCTCGGCTTTTGCACCGATGTCCACGCCTCGCGTCGGATCATCCAATAGTAGAATGCTCGGTTTCGTTAACATGCATCGACCGATGATGCACTTCTGCTGATTGCCGCCGCTCAAGCTGGTGATCGGCGCTTCGGGCCCACTGGATTTAATCGCCAAGGCTTGGATTTGCTTGTTGGTGGCTGTCAGTTCACTCAAACGACTTAAAACACCAGCCGTCGAGCAACTCATCAGGGAGCACAAAGTCATATTCTCTCGAACTGTCATTTGCGAGAACAGCCCAAGTCGTTTGCGATCTTCGGTAACCATCGCAATGCCCGCCTTCATCGCTTCGGCCGGATGGGAGAATTGCACCTTCCGTCCATGAACAAGCAATCGCCCCTGAGGTTGCACATGGCTAGCCCCAAAAAGACACTCAAGCAACTCAGTGCGACCAGCACCCATCAGGCCCGCAAACCCGAGGATTTCTCCCCTTTTGAGTTGAAAGGAAACGTCTTTGAGCCGCCAGCCTCTTGGATGACCCGGCCACACCAGCGATAGGGCTTTGGTCTCTAAGACAACATTGGAATCGGAACTGTTTTCGCGACGGCGTGCAGGTTCCAGGTCGCGACCGACCATAAGGTGTGCAATCGAGCGTGGCGTTGCCTCCGCTCTGTCGACCGTCTGCACAAATTGACCGTCCCGGAGAACCGTGATGCGATCTGCCAGTCGGAACACCTCATCCATCTTGTGGGAAATATAGAGGATTGTTACGCCGCGTTTCCGCAATCGAGCGATGACGCCATACAGCCTTGCGACTTCCGATTCCGTTAGTGCGCTGGTTGGCTCATCCATGATGAGGATCTCCGCTTCCAGTGAAATCGCTTTTGCAATTTCCACCAACTGCTGATCTCCGACTCGCAATGAACTTACCAACGCCCTGGGTGAAATATTGGACTCGAGCTGTGCAAGCAAGTCGGCGGACTTTTTATCCATGGCGGCTTGATTCAAGATGCCTACCGCTCGTTTTATCTCTCGGCCCAAGAAAATATTTGCTGCCACCGTCAGTTGTTCCACCAAGTTCAACTCTTGATGAATGATGCTAACACCAGCGTCTTCGGCATCTCGCGTGCTTTGAAAGCGGACCGGATTGCCTCTCAACAATAGCTCTCCGTCGTA
>JBBRJI010000139.1:0-10644 GCA_038219625.1 Pirellulales bacterium
TGTTTCGTTGGCAATTCTCGTGGCCGAGTTTCAAGGGTATGACGATAATCTAATCTACGTTCGGATCGTGCAAGAGATGGCCATGCTCCGGGCGCAATACCCCAAACGAGAGGTTCGTGGCCTCGTTTTCTTTTTGGAATCCCGTTTTGATCCAGAGTCCGATCCGTGGCGTGAATTGGTTCAGGTGATCTACCTGGACGAAGCGTTGGAACAGTTAAGCCGTGAGCAACCAGAGCATCCGATGGTAGCGGTTTTTGCGCCATTGTTTGCAAGGAGCGAGGAAGTTTTGGAAACGGAAGCTGCGGAATGCTATAATCGGATAGACAGCCCCGAACTGGACCGGGCATCGGTGGCAGGTTTGCAGGAAGTGTTTGTAAGCTGGCTAATGCAGCGATTGCCTTTCAAGGGAGCCAAGGAGATCGAAGAAATGTTGCTAGGAAAGTTACCAGACATCCGAAATACTAGATCTGGCCAAGACCTTATCGCTATTGGTGTCGAACAAGGGATCGAGCAAGGGATCGAAAAGGGTATTGAAAAGGGTATTGAAAAGGGTATTGAACAGGGAATTGAGCAAGGGATCAAAAAAGGTCGCGAGGAGGGTATAGATCAAGGCAAGCTGGTTGGTCAGGTCCAATTGTTGGAATCACTTTGCAATTCAATACCAACCATGGAAGCACAATTGCGAAGTATGTCTGTCGAACAGCTCAAAAGTCGCTTGAATGAGTTGAGAAATATTTTCGATGCTCGCGCGCTTTAAAACCAAGGAACACGGGCAACGCGACTTATTCCTGGGACGCCAACAAGAGACAAATGGCCGAGGAATATTGGTAACTTAAAACAACATTTGCCAGAGAGGACGCTCGCTGAATGGTTTGCAAGTAGGTAGATGCTGCACATTGTCGTGAGAGTGTCGGGATTGCGTCGCGCGGTACCTGCCAACAACGGGGCTAAGCGATCACCTGCAATGCATTACGGGTAGATTTTTGCAAAGGGGGCCGTCGCATTCTCGTTGCAAATTGGAGTCCGGCATTAAATGAACGAAGGCACGCGATCCTACCTGGCCGTTGTTTTTTGGAAGTCCGGGCGAGCTGCCGTTCTTAAGGATTCCCACGGCTTGGGATAATAATAGTGCGGGACCGATGGGCCGCGATGATTTGCATAGTTCCCGTTGCAATAGTTGGTCTGCCACGCCATGGCTTCTTGACTCGAGGGTTCTATCTTGTAAGCCAGATACCCCGATACGTATCTAGGTCGGTTGTAAACACTGCGGTATTCCGGTATCGAGTTCCAGAGGCTATGCGAAAAAATGTCCTGCCGCTGAAGAGCCGGATCCAGGTACGTTCCGGAGAGCCAGTCACCTGCAATGCTATGGTTGGCGAAACCAGCCAGAACCAAGGTAAGCGATGCAATTCTGGCAACTTTTTGGACCTTCATTTTTAACTCCACTCAAATCAGACCTAGATCAGACCCACTTTGGTATCTTCGAATTTCTTGGTTCACCGATTTCACTATTGCCTCTTGCTTCTAGAAAATGAGAAATGCATGCGTTTGCGGGAAGCCTAACGACGAGACTTTTAGGAAAACCACCCCTTTGTCGGTTGTAGTGGTTCTGATTTCCAGCAGTTTTAAGACGGGAAAGATAGGTGGAATGGGATCTATGACGAAGATTTGCGGATCATTACAATCGGTGCCATGTACGGAGTTGTTGTTAGGTCCAGTTTGGATTGATCGAATAGGGATTAGTAAAATGAATAACAGGGTCAAACCATCTGGTTTTCAGAGAAAGCGGCTTTGGAATTGCCTTCCATTTTGTTCGCCCTTTGCGATTATCGTTATAGCCAGCGTTATTCTCGGTTTTTGGGATATCGCAACAAGTTTGGCCCAGTTTCCATCCTCCACAGCTGAGCCCGCAGTTGCCAACTCGACCTGGATTGTCCCTGCCAGTTATACCGTTGCTCCCTCTTTGTCGACTCGTAACTGGGCAATGGATGTTGCAAACGCACAAAGGAACCTGGATCCGAATCGGTTGCCGGACCTTGGCAAAGCTCGGCAAAGATTGGATCAATCGATGATGGAGCTTGAGAATTTCCTGGCAACTTCACCGCAACACCAAGCCAACTGGCTTGCGTTTCTAGCTTGGAATGAACTTAGGGCTGAACTCAAAAATGAACAGCCGGACCAAAGGCGTATTGTGCAGTTCGAGAAGACGTTTCGGCAGAATCACTTTGGACTGGAAATGCGTCAATTCACAAGAGTTCGCGACGCACTAGCTGCGTACGCACATGCGTTGAAGTTTGGCTCCGACAGATCCAAGGCAATCGAGAGCTTCTCGCAACTTCTGACAAAGCTTTCGGGGCAATTGCAGATCCCTAACGTCGTGCAGGATTTTGAGAACACGCGAGAAATTGGCCAATCCGTCTTGTTCCTTACGCAGGCCAATCAGGCAGGCGATTTGGTCGGTGCGATTCGAGGTACCTATTCGAGAGCCAACGCGAGAGTCTTGATATCGTCTGATTTTGTCAACAAACGATTCGCGAGGCCGGTCAACGAAGCCAACCCAGTCGACGAATTGATTCTGGGCACCCAAATCTATGGTCAGAGTTGGCTTCAGGGATGGGTAACACCACAACTGCTCAATAGTAATACTCAGGCCGCTTTGCGACTGAATTTGAACGGGTCTTTTTCGAGCCAAAACATTGGCTACAATCGAAGTGTGAAATTGCATACCGTCGGGTCTGCCAACGTAGTTGCCAGTGAGACCATTGCGTTAACCGAGGGAGGCCTTGTTCCACTCAACGACACCACGACCGATGCTGCTCTGGCGAGCCAGATCAACGATATCGAAGCGCGCTTGCGAGTCGTTCGCAAGATTGCTACCAAGCAAGCAGCCAAGCAAAAGCCGGAAGCCGACGCGATCGCCGAAGGTCGCCTTGAGAACCGGCTTCGCACGCAATTTCACGAAAGGCTCGCGCTGCAGATCGCAGAAGCCAACCAAAAAATCAAAACGCCGGATTTACCGGCCCTCGCACGTCTTGGCTTGGATCGTCCTGGACGAACGACTTGGAGTTCTTCGCAGTATTTGGCTTTGCTTTGGAAACTACAGGGGCAAACCCAACTCGGTGCTCCCGCGTCGTGTCCATTGGTGGTCGATCCGACCGGTATCACCGTTCAGTTGCATGAGTCCGCTGTAAGCAATCTGTTGGATCCCGTCCTGGCGGGTCGACTTCTTAAGAGCACGGACCTGGATACGATGGCTTCGCAATTCGGTGACGCGATTGGAAAAGGATTTGCCAATCAAAAAGAATCCGAGCCATGGGCCGTCACCATGGCAGCGTACCACCCCGTGGAAATAGAGCTTGACGATTCTTTGGTTACGTTTCGGATTCGCACGTCGAAGTTGGATCGCAACGGTCAGGCGTTGGAACAACCTGCGGCGATCGAAGCGACTTACAAGATCGTATTGATCAATGGAGCCATCCAGTTGGAGCGGCAAGGAAACGTCAAGATTAGTTTTTCTGGAAGACAGCAACAGGGTTCGAAGGCCGTAATGCTTCGAAGCTTTCTCAAAAAGAAATTTGAAGAAGTGTTTAAGGAAAATCTGTTGGACCAACCCATTCGCGTCACGGATGGTTTGCCGAGCGAACTTCGAGACTTGAACTTGAGTTCGATCCAAGTCGACGACGGCTGGATCCAAGCGCACGTTCGATAGCTTTTGCGCGAGTGGCAAACGGAATGGTACCAGGCCACCTTAGTGGCGCGTGTGGCCACCTTGTGGCGCGTGTGGCACGCCCAGAGGCTGTGACTTTATAGTACCAATCACACTCCGTGTGATTTCCGCGGTTAAAAACCTGTGATTTCTGAGGCAACATCACACGGAGTGTGATGGGTACTTTCTTCGGATTCAAAAAATCACAGCCTCCCAGAGCGACTAGCGATAGGCGTGGGAACTGTGGCAAATGTTTCTAGCGATTCACCACGCCCTTCGTACCTCAGAGCGTGCCACACGATTTACCCTCAGACGTGCCACCCAAATTACAAGTAGATTTCAATCGGCTCCTCGCATAATCACTCAATCGCTGTCCAGTCTGGGCGGCGTTTCTCGACAAACGCAGCTAACCCTTCTTGGGCCTCTGGACTGTGGCGAGCTCCGAGATGAACTTCCAGCATCCGCTTCGTTGAAACGGAATCGTTAGCGACATAGGCTTGATTCAGCAGTGCTTTCGTCGCCTCAATCGTTTTTGGCCCGCCTGCCAACACCCCCAAAGCGATCTCGATCGCCTCTTCCAATAGATCATTCCGTTCGACGACCCGTTGCAATAACCCGATCTGTTGCGATCGAGCCGCATCAATCGTGTTGCCCACCAAGAACAACTCTCGCAGATCCCCTTCCTTAATCTTAGGACTCAACACGCTACAAATGAGTGCCGGTAGGAGTCCACGTTGCGCTTCGGGAAAACCAACCTTCAGATCGGTGCTTCCGATCGCGAAATCGCAAGAAGCCATGAGACCGGCGCCTCCCGCGTAAGCCCCCCCATGCGCAGCCGCAATCGTGACCAATCGCGTTTGTCGCATCAGTAGCAAAGCTCGTGCAACGCATTCGGCTGATCGCTGAATGAGTTCTGGATTGGATGCCTCCGACAAGTCCAAACCCGAACAAAAAATCGGACCCGCACCACGCAGGATCAGGACTCGATTCGTCTTATCTGCGGCCAAATGTTCGACATGTTCGCAAAGTCGGTCCAGCAAATCAATGCAAAGGGCATTCCTGCGTTCCGGCCGATTCAGCGTTGCCAAAGCAAGACCGGGCTTCAACATCTGAATGGTTACAATTTCCGTCACGCCGAGTCTCCAAAGAAATGCTTACGGCGAGCGGCAGAATTCAGGAGTGTACTGAATTCGACCGCTCGCCTAATGATGGTCTGGTTCATTCTACACTCCTAGGGCTTTGTGAATGTCGTATGATGGAGGGATTGCCCAGAATCAACGCGAAAGGAAGTTCCTATGCAAATTGTTGGCAGTACGATCGTAATCTCCGGCGGAAGTTCTGGCTTGGGGCTGGCGTGTGCGCAGAGGTTTCTGCGTGGCGGAGCAAGAGTGCTTTTGATCGATATCTGTTCTCCACCAAACGAGAGGCTGGCTGGGACTGCGGAAGACTGCTTATACGTGTGTACGGACGTGACCAAAGAGAGCGAGGTACGAGCCGCGATTGACGAGGGGGAACGTCGCTTAGGGCCACTCTCCGCAGCCGTGATTTGTGCTGGCGTTCTACACTCCGAACGCTCGCTTGGACGTGACGGACCCGCCTCGTTGGATGCCTTTCGGCGTGTTATCGAAATCAATCTTATTGGGACCTTCAACGTTTTGCGACTCAGTGCGGAAGCCATCGCCAAAAAGACCGTGTCGGATCCAGCGAGCGAGAGGGGTGTGATTGTAATGACTTCGTCCATTGCAGCCTTCGACGGCCAAATTGGCCAAAGCGCCTATGCTGCGTCGAAAGGAGGAGTGGCATCCATGACGTTGCCCATTGCACGCGATTTGGGTCGCGTTGGCATTCGCGTGGTGAGCATCGCGCCGGGCGTCTTTGAAACGCCGATGATGAAATCCGCACCGGACAAAGTTCGCCAATCCCTGTTGGATGAATCTCCTTTTCCAAAGCGTTTCGGCGATCCCGATGAATTCGCATCTGCGGTGCAACACGTCATCGAAAATTCCATGTACAACGGCTGCACCCTCAGGCTGGACGCGGGGCTCCGCATGCCAGCTAAGTAATCTCAATATTCGTGTCAAATTCCGGTTAAACCCCGAGCCGGAGGCGACGGCAGCCCCCCGCTGCTAGTGCCGCAACCGAGAAATGCCCCGTCACCAAGGGGCGGTGAAATGCCCCCGAGTTTTACTCGGGGGATATTTACCATACCTCTAGCTAGTGTCTGTATCCAGCCTAAGAGTTGGGGTTCTTGCGTAGCGGACGCCGCGTAGGCTTTCGGCGACTTCAAGAGGCAAATCCCAGTGGATTCGTCCTAACCGCCGAAACTCTTGGCGAGTTCCGCTACCCCCAAATTTAGCATGGGAGAAGCACTAGCACTGAATGGCAAACCATTCGTGCGTGACGTAACAATTCCAGGTTGCGGCACTAGCCTCTAGAATTTAGATAAACTTATCGATGAACCGTGGATCCAGTGGTATGTCGCTGACCTCGATATCCGAGATCAAATCGGAAAACAGCGTCGAATCCGAATTCATCAGGTCGATACCAACGGACGCCCAGACGCCTTGGAGTTTCGGTGAATCCGAGATCCCTTTCATACGTAGATCGGCTTCCATGTCCAAGGCATTGGCAACTCGCAAGTATTCCGGGTTTGGCTTTTCTAACGAGATGGCATAAACGAGTGAGGCCAATGAAAAGCACAACTGGTCAAATACGCCCCCCTCGTCACCCAATAGAAAACTCTGGTCCATGAAGCTCTTTTGAAATCGAGCAATGATGAACAAAACTCGCCGCCCAAGAACACGATTGCGATGGAGGGCCTTGCGTATGAGCCGTTCCTTTTCAGGAAAGTTGTCTTTAATCCCGAGCGTCGATCCAGACCATGGATTGAATGAGCCGAGAATCGTGCGGGCCACGAACCAGCCAAATTTGGCTTTGGCCGTCCAACCAAACTTGCCATTCACCTCCGCCATTCCGATTGGCTCTAGGTACTTTGCTCGTATACCGCGGGTCATCGCATTGGGTGCACCTATGTCAGCCAGCACGGGATTGGGACCTTCGTAAACTGTGGCGATGGTAAACTCATGCATGTTTTCGCCGATGTAGTTTTCGATGAGCGGTCCCGCGTTTTCGATCGCCGCTTGGCCTCCCTTGCGAAGGGCATATCGACGTTCGTCCGAATGAACGGATCGGCCGCCTTGGATTTGGTAAACGTTGATCGCTGTCTGGAGCAGCGCCTTGGTCGCATAGACTTTGGCGATCATTCCCATGGTCTCGTCGCGAACACCGTTGGCACCTAATCGGAAGCAAACGTCCCCAAGCACTCGGCTTGCGAGGGCATGACACGTTGCGCGCCCGATCCAAGTTTGAATGCGCGGTGACGCGCCGATCGGCTTGCCGAAAGTGCTTCGGAATGCGGTCCAGCCCCCGGGTTTGTTGCGTCGAGTCAGTTCGCTTCTTACTTCGGATTGGCTTGGGTCTAAGATGATTTGGGCAAGCAGTTTGAAGATCTTGGCGGCGCTGTTGACGCATATGCCGCCACGACCCTTGGCGAGCGAACTAAAAGCCTGAGCAAGTCCCTTGCCGGGCGGACCAAGCAGTTTGTCCGTTGAGACTTGGTAATCCGTCAATCGAAAGCGGGCGTTCCATAGATAGTCGAATGCAGTAAGTCGATTGCGGATCATCCGGAAATGAGATGTGTCCATCTTCGGGACTTCGAAAATCACCATGCCAGAATCGCGGCCTTTAGCGAGTCCATCCCCTTCGATCTTGAGCACGAGGATGCAGATTCCTCCGTAGATAACATTGGTGATTGGCCATTTGACGCCGGAGATGAGGTACTTATCGCCGACGCGGCGGGCTGTGAGGGACAATTTGCTTGGGTCCGCTCCAACGCCAGGCTCCGTCAATGCAAACGATCCCAATAACTCTCCGCGTGCCATGCGAGGGAGGTAATGGCTTTTTTGAGATTCGGTTCCGAAGTCGAGGATAGGTGTTACCGGTCCGAGAAAATTATGCACTTCGAACAGGACCGCCAAGTCCGGGTGGATGAGCGTCAATGCTCGCAGAAGCGGTCCAAGATCTCCCAGTTTGGCACCGCTGCCGCCGTATTGCTTCGGGATGGCCAATCCAAAGAAGCCGATAGTCGCCAGCCCAGAAATGGTTTCCTCTTGGAACAGCATTTTCGAATGGTCGAGCAATGAGCCAGCTTTCTTTCTTTTCAGCAGGAACTCGATGCTAGCGGCCATGGTGTTGGCCACTTCGGGCGATGGGCTGAATCGACCAGGGTCGAATTCGACCGCTTTGACAGTTCCAAATAGGGAAGCGATGGTGGGTGCTTCACCTGAGAACTGTTTTTCGGCGGCACGGTCTGCATCGTCGAGCGTAGCCAACGAAGCCACTTCGTCCGCCGATCTCCCCGCCTGTTTTAGGATCAAAGAAATTGCGTCCGTATTTCCGTCCGAACGGCTTTGGATTTCGTCAAGCATGGTCGTCGACCTACATGTCTAAAGTAGCATGGGCCCCGTGCCCGTGTTGGAATCTGCTTAAGAGTAGCATTTTCCGGTGTAATGTTGACGTGAAGATTGAATAATCCGTAGCAGCACCGTGGCGTTAGCAGCACCGTGGCGGATGCAGCACCGTGGCGTTAGCAGCACCGTGGCGGATGCTGCCAGCATCCGAGCCGACGCTAGCAGCGTCGGCCACGATACTTGTGGAAAATGGTGTGTTGGCCCCTGGCCCGTGCCAGGAGTTTCAACCATTATAGTAGAACATTATTTTACTCAACGGGCCGGGGGCCATGCCGCAGGTGGATATCAAATTGCAAACTCCCGTTTTTTCGCCAATCGTCGTTGGTCTTTCGTTGATTTTCGGCCAGGTCGCGAATGCCCAGAGTATTGACTTCGATCGCGATGTCCGGCCGATTTTGTCGGAACACTGCTACACATGCCATGGCCCGGATGCCGGCAAGCTCAAGGCCGGCCTCCGAATGGACCGGAAAGAATCGGTTTTCAGCCAACTGGAGTCGGGAGCAACACCAGTCGTGGCCGGCAAGCTCGCCGAAAGTGAAATGATTCGGCGAATTGGCTCGCAAGATCGGGATGAGTTGATGCCCCCGCCCGAGGAAGGTAAAGCGTTAACCATCGAACAAATCGCTATCCTCAAGCGATGGGTTCAGGACGGGGCGGTGTGGTCCAACCATTGGTCCTTCGAAACCATCAAGTCTTCGTCGCCTCCAAAAGAGAACTTGGCAGCCGGTACGGTTTCCAATCCCATCGATTCGTTTGTGCTTGCTAAACTCCGAACCGAAGGGCTGTCGCAGTCTCCGAGAGAAAACAAGGAGAGGCTCCTTCGGCGTGTGTCCCTCGACCTGACTGGACTTCCTCCTTCTATCCAAGAACTTGACGATTTCCTCAAGGACGATTCGCATGAAGCGTTCGAACGGGTGGTCGATCGGTTGCTCAACAGTCAACATTTCGGTGAGCGAATGGCGATGCCCTGGTTGGACTTGGCACGCTACGGAGATACCAGCGGTTATCACAATGATTCCCTTCGCGACATGTGGCTATGGCGAGAGTGGGTGATTCATGCATTCAACGCGAATATGCCGTTCGACCAGTTTACCATCGCGCAGCTAGCCGGCGATCTCATTCCTGACGCCACAATTCAACAAAAGGTTGCTAGCGGATTTCATCGCAATGTAATGACCAGCGATGAAGGGGGGCTCATCGATGCCGAGTATAGAAACCTCTACGTTGTCGATCGTATCGCAACAACCGGCGTGACTTGGCTAGGGATGACGGTGGCCTGCGCTCAATGCCACGACCACAAATACGACCCGATCACTCAAGCCGACTTCTATAAACTCTACGCCTTCTTTAATAACGTGCCTGAGAACGGAAAAGATGGCGTTCGCGATCGCAATCCAATGCCCTATCTCCGCGTCGCTTCCGCGACCGAAGAGGAGCAACTACGTCAACAGACAATTGCATTGACGGAAGCCGATGGCAAGCTGGCTGAGTTGACAAAAACACTTGGTGAGAAGCAGTCGATCTGGGAAAAAGATTTTGTTTCAAACACTTTAACAACCGAATTGCCAAAACCATCGGCTCACTTTCCACTGGATGAAAATGGAGACGGCTCGGGCGACGACGGGCAGCCGATTGTCGCCAGCAAGCATGGCGAGCATCGTTTCGAGGCAGGATCGATCGGCAAGAGTTTTCATGCGACCGGCAAAGAATGGTTTGAGGTTGGGGACCGATTTGGTTTCGAAAAGGATCAGCCCTTTAGTGTCACGTCGTTTTTGTCAGTTCAACCCAAGGGAGGTGCTCCGTTTGGCAAGATGGATGACAAAGACGGTTCTCGCGGCTGGGATGTCGAGTTTCATGGCTTGCGTCCAAGTGTGCATTTGATCCATCGCTGGCCTGAAGATCTTATTCACATTCAGGCGGATGAAGATTTCCCCGCCAAAGCTTTCACCCATATCGCCGTAACCTACGACGGGTCCGGCAAAGCTGCCGGTCTCAAACTTTATGTCAACGGAGTCCTCGCCAAGTCGTCGGTCAAGAAAGACAATCTGGCTGGTTCGATTCGGACCAATACGCCATTTAGTATTGGCCGTCGTGGGGAATCCAGCGTGCTGTTTCATGGTCACATCGACGACCTTTGCATTTACCAGCGAGAGCTTTCCTCCCTCGAGATATCTGCCCTAACTTCTTCGGAAACTTACAAAATTGCGGCAATTGCGGCAGCGGATCGCACCCAGAATCAAAAAGAACAACTCGAAAAATTCTTTCGACAAACACAGGTGCCCGAGCTAGTTGTTCTGCAAAAATCAGTCAATGACTTACGCAAGACCAAAGAGGACTTCGAACGCTCGCTGCCGAACACGATGGTCATGTCGGAAATGGAAAAGCCGCGTGAGACCTTCATCAAGGTTC
>JBBRJI010000140.1:0-10538 GCA_038219625.1 Pirellulales bacterium
AGCTCGCCAATGCAAAAAAGTCTCTTGCGCTGGCGGAAGAAGACGTTGCACTCCAGGAGAAGGAACTCAAACGATTGGAGTCGTTGCCCAGCGGGTTCGCGTCCGCTACGGAACTGGATCAATCGCGTCGACTGCGGATCACCAGCGCAAACCAAAAACTAGCAATCCAAAATCAAATGCAGATGATCGATACCCGGAGAACCCGAATTCAGTTGGGAGAGAAGCTGGCTGCGACGCAACTCGAACAAGCCAAAGTCAACCTCGAACGCACCATCGTAAAAACCCCAATCTCCGGAGTCATCATTACCGAGTCGGTCCAAGAGGATTCTTATGTTCAAAAGGGAGCGACGCTTTGCATGATCGAAGATACAGAACGAGTGGAAGTATCCTGCAACCTTCGCTCCGATCAATTGCTTCTCATTTTAGACCAAGCCGATTCGGCAAAATCGACAAATCCATCGTTGCGAGTCATTCAGTCGTCAAGTTACGAGCTCCCTAAAACTCCTGTGACCATCTCTTATCATGTAGCAGGCCGCGACGACACCGAATTTCAATGGCATGGTCATTTGAGTCGCTACGAAGGAATTGGGATCGATGCCCAGACTCGTACGGTCCCTGTGCGCATCGCAGTCGACAATCCGCGTGAGGTTTGGCAAAATGGATCCATCATCAAGGAAGACGACAATGGGGGGATGCCTGCTCTGGTACGCGGGATGTTCGTCGATTGCAGTATTCGAACCAAGCCAAGTCAAGCATTGGTGCTGCTGCCAAAGCTAGCTCTTAAACCAGGGAATCAAGTCTGGCATTTCGAACAAGACGATTCCTTGGTGCTGCCATCAGGCAACACGACAGAGACGACCATCCACCACGACGACGCCGCCGCCGCAAAACCCAAGCTGGACATGACGGAATGGTCCGCAGGTCGGGTTCGCGTGCTGAGCGCAGTTAAGGTGATTAGCACAATCAGGTTGCCATCGGATTCGAAACAAGAATATTGGATCGCTGAAGCCCGTCCCGACCTGGTACCAGGCTCTTTGACGGTGGTCACTCCGTTGGCCAACCTCATCGGAGATGGATCGGATAAAGCACGCCATCTACGTTCCAGCATCGGAAGCGACCCACCATGAAAAACGTCATTCGCTGGGCAGTCAACAACATTGCAGGAATCAATGTTCTGGTAGTCCTGGTCCTGGTGATCGGTTTTGTCTCCTTCTTCGCGATGCGACGCGAGACCTTCCCAGAATTCCAACTCGATGTGATTTTGGTTTCGGTTCCGTATCCTGGCGCGACACCCGACGAAGTGGAAAGCGGGATCTGCCAAAAGATCGAGGAATCGATTCGATCTCTGTCGGGCATAAAAAAAATCACCAGTATTTGCCGCGAAGGTAGTGGATTTACCCTTGCGCAATTGGAATCCAATGTCAATGATCCGCAACGAGTCCTTTCCGAAATCCGTTCGGCCGTCGATCGTGTGTCGGTCTTTTTTCCGGAACGTAGCGAAAAGTCAACGGTCGAGCAGGTAACGTTTCGGTTGCCAGCCATCCGTGTGGCGATCCTCGGTCCCGAAAACCGATCTAATGATTCAGAACGACAATTGCGAGCTTACACCGAAAACATCCGGGAAAGACTTTTGGAGTTGCCGTCGGTGTCGCAAGCTCAAATCGCTAACGCCAAGCCGTACCAGATCGACGTGGAAATCGACGAAGATACGCTGCGCAAATACGGAATGACCCTATCGCAAATTGCGAACACCTTGAAACGTGAGAATGTCGAGATCCCGAGCGGACAAATCAAGAGCGATGGTCAAGAGATTCTCCTTCGCGGAAAGAACAAACGCGAGGTGGGCGAACAGATTGCGACCCTGCCCGTAATCACGCAACGCAATGGCGTCGTGCTTACCGTCGGAGATATAGGCACTGTCCGAGATGATTTTGACGATGTGACTGCAATCAGCGAGATCAACGGTCGTCCGGCGATGGTAATTACCATTGAGCGAACCAGCGACGAAGATTTGCTCAATATATCCGACGAGGTGAACGCGTTTATTAATACCGCAGACGTACCAGCCGGCTACTCGTTGCGAGCATGGGGAGACGAGAGTCTCGACGTTCGCGATCGTATTCGCATGCTGCGAGCCAATGGTCTCCAAGGTGGGATCATTGTCTTTTTGTTATTGGCCGTATTTCTAAATTTGCGATTGGCTTTTTGGGTCGCCATGGGAATTCCGATCAGCTTAACGGGCGCAGGTATTTACTTGCTCTACTCGGGGGAAACGCTGAACATGCTCACGATGTTTGCGTTTCTCATGGCGGTCGGAATCGTAGTCGATGACGGTATCGTGGTCGGCGAAAACATTTTTGAGCATCGCAAGAAAGGCAAAAGTAAATTGCAAGCGGCGATCGACGGTGCGACGGAAGTATTACCCAGCGTGTTCTCTAGCGTGGCCACCACCATCATAGCCTTCATACCGCTTTTTTACGTCTCGGGGGTGATGGGCAAATTCATCGCAGTCATGCCGGCAGCCATTATCGCCATGCTATTGGTCTCATTGTTCGAAACCTCCATCGCGCTTCCAGGGCACTTGTCGCACGACGAGGTCCAGCCGAGAACATTCTTCCAGTGGGTGAAATTCAGACTGTCTCAATCGATTGCACCGCTGGAGCGTTTTTTTGAGTGGATTGGGAAACCTTGCAATGCTGCCTTGGACTGGTTTGGCGAGCGATTTTACGGCCCCATTCTGGGCATATCGCTGAAGTACCCAGCCTTGCCCGTGGCGGCGGGGTTGCTGGTCGTTTTGACGGCGGCGGGTATGGTTCGATCGGGCATCGTTCCGTTTGAGTTCTTTCCGAATTTGGACGGCAAGACGATTATTGGTCAAGTCGTTTATCCCGACGGTACGCCGGTTGCTGTAACGAGCGAAGCGACTCGGCGGATGGAAGCTGCGATCCGTCGAGTCAGCGAAGACATTGCAAGAGAAGAAGAACTAGCTGGGACCAACAAAACGCCCAAGTCAACAGATCCAACGGCTCCGAACGGCCCGGTCATATTGACGTTTTTGCAAATCGGTTCCGCCGCACAAGGCGATCCCGCCGCTGGGGACCGGATCAACGGTTCGCACGTCGGGCAAGTCCAGGTAGAAATTCACGAAGCCACGGTTCGCAATGTAACCAGCGATGAGTTGCTGAATCGGTGGCGAATCGCCTCGGACATCTTCCCTGGCGCCGAACGAGTGACGTTCCAAGCCGCCAACATGGGCCCCGGCGGACGGGCGCTTGAGTTTAAGATTCTGGCTCCAAGGCAAGACGTTGCCGCACTGGAAGCTGGCGTGGAAGCGGCTAAGGAAGCCCTCGCCAAGTTTGCGGGCGTTTTCGACGTGCGCGATGACTCTGCCCCAGGCAAAATCGAATTCCAGTTCAGCATCAAAGAGCGAGCCAAGTCGCTGGGTATCACCGTCGCCGATCTTTCGGAGACCGTGCGGAATGCTTACTACGGTGCTGAAGTCATGCGGTTGCAACGAGAACGGCACGAGGTCAAGCTGATGGTTCGGTATCCCAGGGAACAGCGACGCTCTTTGGCTGACTTCAAGGATTTGAAAGTACGCGGCCCAAATAATGTGGAATATCCAATTACCGAACTGGCAGAGATTGCAACTCCACGTGGGTATTCTGAAATCAACCGCTTGGATCAAATGCGATCGATTACCGTTAGTGCCGAAATCGACACCGCCCAAGGGAACGCAGCCCTGGTGGCCAGAAGTCTCAAAGAGACGTTGGTCCCCGAGCTTCTGGCAAAGTACCCCTCCTTGCGATTCCGTTGGGAAGGGCAGCAGCAAGAGACTGCCGAATCGTTCTCAAGCCTGGTCATCGGCTTTACTGTTGCGATGTTGGCGATGTACTTATTGTTGGTCTTTGAGTTTTCGTCCTATTTTCAGCCCTTCATCATTCTGGCAATTGTGCCTTTTGGAATTGTTGGCGCCATCTTCGGACACGCGTTCATGGGCTTGCCGTTGACACTTTTTAGCATGTTTGGGATGGTGACTTTGACTGGGGTCGTCGTCAATGACTCCATCGTTATGGTTGATTTCATCAATCAACGTATTCGAGCAGGAATGCCGGTGCACGAGGCGTTGATGACTGCCGGTTCGCGCCGATTGAGAGCGGTGTTCTTAACGAGCGTAACCACCATTGCGGGACTACTGCCGATGTTGTCGGAAAAATCGCTGCAAGCACAGGCATTGATACCGATGGCGACTAGTCTTGCGTTCGGGCTACTTGCGTCGACTTGTTTGGTCCTTTTGATGGTCCCCTTTTTGTATAGGGTTTATGCAGTGATGACGTTCACCAAGGAGCAAATGCTGGGTCTCGAACCGACGGTTCCGGTGGTGTCGCTTCGCTTACCACCGGCTACTATTTGTGATCCTTTCAGGATCATGGGCCAATATCCCGATAGGGATTACAGAGAGTAGCCGGGGGTCGCCGCGAAGCGGCGCACCCCCGGGGAACGAAAGGACTAGCGAAAGGCCCTGAAGGGGTCCCTCTCGGCCGCGGAGGCACGTTATATTGGTGGGATGAACACTCAGCCAACCAAACTCGACACCGCCGCCTTGGAGCGTCCCTCTCCGAAGCTCTTGACCTATTACGTGCTGACGGGGCTCCTGACCGGGCCAGGTCTGGTCATCGCTATTCCAGCACTTATCATTCGATACAACACCCTTCGGTATCGATTTGAGGAATCGGGGCTACGCATGCAGCTTGGGCTCTTGTTTCGAAAGGAGGTCGTGGTTGCGTTCCGAAGAATCCAAGACATTCATGTTAGCCGCAACCTTATTCAGCGATGGTTAGGTATTGCCAGCGTGAGCGTCCAGACGGCCTCGGGAAACGCGACACCGGAGATTGTTTTGGAAGGAATCACGGATCCGGACACGGTTCGAGATTGGTTGTATGAACACATGCGCGGGGCCAAAGGCTTTTCCACCGCATCGCCATCGGCTGCGATTGGGACAGAGTCGTTGGTATCGCCGAAGCATAGTGAAAACAGTGCTGAAGTCACTGCTCTGCTGCGTGGCATCCGAGACAACTTGGCGAGCATGGTCGAAAAAAACACTCGCAATTCGGGCTCGGCATCATGAAAGAATCCGGCTTGGTTCATGACGCATGCAAGTGGTGCTACAAGGGGGTTTGGGGAATACTTACGGGGTATTTTTACTTGCCCGACGGTCCACCCAGTTTGCCATCCATGGAGGGCGAGTCGGTAGAGTACATGCGACCGTCGCTCGCTTTCTTGAACTACCGCAAGTTCTTTTTCTGGTTTGGACTTTTTGCCATCGATGTTTTCCTATTCATCTTGTGGGGTGTTTTTGCCTACTGGTGGCCGTTGGGTGGATTGCTGACCGCTCCCCTGTGGCTCTTTGTTATCATCGCGCCCGATATCGTCGCGTACATTGCCATCCATTTGCGGTACGATACGACTTGGTACGTACTTACGGACCGCAGTATGCGAATTCGGCGAGGTATCTGGAGTATTTATGAGACGACAATAACGTTTGAAAACATTCAAAATGTCCATATCGCTCAAGGACCGATTCAGCGTTGGTTTGGGTTTGCCAATCTCATGGTCATGACAGCGGGCGGTGGCGGAATGGGGCATGAGGGACAAGCCATGGGATCGCACGTTGGACTCATGGAGGGGCTAGACAACGCAGCAGAATTGCGTGAACGCATTTTGGCTCGCAGCCAGTTCAATGCTGGCCTTGGCGATGAACGCGGATCGGAACACAGGCCAACGGGATTAGCAATCGATTTGCAGGGGACAAAGCAGCTTGGCGAAAGTCCAGAAAACATGCGATTGCTAAAAGAGATCCAAGAACTCACCGGCCGATTGGCAAGGTAGTGTGGACGAGCGTGGCCCTTCGCTCGATGGATTCAAAGTGTAGCTCGACACTCCGTGTCGAGTATCACGGCACGGAGTGCCGTGCCACAATTTGGGCCAAGCTTCGAAGCGAAACTGGCAGACAGAATGCAAACCTCGGAAAACAACCAGCAACTCCAAGAACGTCGTAGTCCGGTCGACGACTCGGTAACTTGGGCGGGCACCTGGGCCACTCAAGAGCAAGTCGCCTGCGCAGTCGAGCAGGCAAATGCATCCTTCGAAAGTTGGTCACGAACGACGCTTGAGTCGAGAATTGCGTACGTTAAAAAATACGCGAGTTTCCTCCAAGCCAATCGCGCCGCTATCGCGAGAACGATCACGCTTGAGTCCGGTAAGCCTCTTTGGGAGAGCGATCTAGAGATCCAATCCGCGATTGCCAAAGTGGACAATTCGATCGATGCGATCCACAAGCGACGCTGGACGACGAGCGAAGGAGCGGGCTCTTCGTTTTCGGCGATACGGTATAAACCGGTTGGAATGATGGTTGTACTCGGGCCATATAACTTGCCGTTGCATTTACCAGGTGCTCACATCGTACCGGCATTATTGGCGGGCAACACAGTCCTCTTTAAACCGAGCGAGAAAGCACCGGCGGTGGGGGCTTGGATTGCGCGTGCGTGGCAATCGACAACTGCACCTCAAGGCGTTCTCGAATGCATTCATGGGGTGGTCGATCAAGCTAGGTGGGCCGTCGGGGCAACGGCAACGGCGGGGGTCTTGTTCACCGGTTCGTATGCTGCAGGCAAACAACTGCACCAGCAACTTGCCGGCAGACCTGAATGTTTGTTGGCTCTTGAAATGGGTGGAAACAATCCGATGGTTGTTGACCGAATCAAGAGTCGACAAGCAGCCATCGCGATGATCATTCAATCGGCTTACATTACGAGTGGCCAACGATGTACGTGTGCTCGGCGGCTCATCGTAGTCAAACATCCAGAAAACGCAGGGTTTCTGGAGGAATTAAGCCGTTCGGTCGCTAAGATCCACGTCGGCAATCCGCTTTCGGAACGTCAGCCGTTCATGGGACCCCTTGTCTCCAGCCAAGCCGCAGAAAGTATTGTTGCGGCTCAAGAGGAACTGAAAGCCCACGGGGCAGCAGTGCTGAATGAGGCAAAAGCCGATGTCGCCTGTCGTGCGATGTTGACACCTGGTTTATTGGTGCTGAATGACCCAACCATGAACGACCAGGAACATTTTGGCCCCTTGCTGACCGCCAGCATGGCAGAGGACTTAGACGAAGCCATCGAAGTAGCCAATCGAACCCAGTACGGGCTTGCTGCCGGTCTGCTGAGCGAGGATCCGGCGGCCTATCAACTCTTTGCAAGCCGCGTTCGGGCTGGGATCATCAATTGGAATTCACCAACAACGGGGGCAAGTGGCAAGCTACCTTTTGGCGGAACCGCGGCAAGTGGAAATCATCGACCGAGTGGTTACTTCGCGGCAGACTATTGTAGTTACCCGGTGGCATCGATCGAAAACCTTGAACTTAAGACACCCAGCAATTTGCCTCCTGGTTTACAGGAAATATTTTGAAGATGAAGATGAAGACGCGGAACATTGAAATCAACATTGATGGCATGATTGGGCCAACGCATCATTTTGGCGGCTTAGGGGTTGGAAATATTGCAAGTTTGAGCAGTCGAAATCAGGTGTCCAACCCGAGAGAAGCAGCATTGGAAGGGCTCGCGAAAATGGAGCTCTTATCCCGAATGGGGATCGAGCAGTTTTACCTGCCGCCACCGGAACGTCCCAACTGGGACTGGCTTGAATCGATTGGTTTTTCTGGGAATCGGGGTGATGTTTTGAAGCGATGCTTCGACGAGGCCCCGAGTCTTTTGTCGGCAGCATACAGTTCGGCATTCATGTGGACCGCCAACGCTGCCACAGTTGCCCCGTCCTGCGACACACTGGATAGAAAACTGCATATCGTGCCTGCAAACCTTTGTAGCAACTTGCATCGAGGGCAAGAGGCGTTCGAACGCCGCGACCAATTGAGAGAGATGTTTGGCCCGCTCGACGATGTGGAAGTACATGAGTCGCTTCCCTCGGTCATGGCGTTGCGGGACGAGGGTGCTGCGAACCATATGCGGCTATGCAGTCGGGATGGAACCAAGGCGATTCACGTTTTTGTTTATGGAACATCCAACGAACCGCAATCGACCAAATTCATCTCCCGACAATCCGAACTAGCAGCCCGACAAGTCGCTTGTTGTTTGCGTCTGAATCGTGACGATTGTTGTTTCGTGCAACAAATGCCTCGCGCGATCGATGCAGGGGTATTTCATAACGATGTCATCGCGATGAGCAATGGCAACATGATGATTTATCATGAACATGCATTTGAAAACAGCGAACACGTTGTTGGCATGATTCGCGAGAAGCTCATATCCAAAGCGGCCGACCCATTCATCAGTTTACCGGTCACCGAGTCAGAACTACCGCTCGAAGAAGCGGTTCGCACTTACCTTTTCAATAGTCAATTGATTTCCATCGAGGCTCAAGACATGGCATTGATCTGTCCATTGCAGTGCGTTCAGTCACCAGCCGTGTCGGTATTGTTGGATCGATGGATACTGGACCAAAGCAATCCGATTCGCAAGGTGCACTATTGTTCGCTCGATCAAAGCATGAAAAATGGCGGAGGACCTGCGTGTTTGCGGTTGAGAGCAATGCTGGATGGTCCGCAAATAGCTAAGATGGGAAATCATCATAGGGTGACAGACCATCGCATTGAGCAGCTAAGATCCCTGGTGGTAGCGAGTTATTCGGGAGCCCTTACTCTGAGTGATCTTGCTCGTTTGGATTTCGCAGAACAGGCGATTGCTACTGCAAAAAAAATAGCTGTGCTGAGCAAATGTGGCTGGGTGGTCGCGACCGAGTAGGGTCAGTCTAGTCCTAGTGCGGCAAGCAAGAAATGCCCCATCGCCAACGGGCGGTGAATGCCACCGAGTTTTACTGGAGTTTTACTCGGGGGATATTTACCATCTCTAAAATAGAATTAGTTGGTCGTAACCGCTGGCGTTAAGCCGCGTTAAGCCAGGGGGCATGCATAAAAGCAACGAATGGCAAAGCATTCGTGTGTGGACGTAGCAATTCCAGTTAGCTGCACCAGCCACATTGTCAGGCGTTTTTTCGGGGTTCCGGGCTAGATTTAGCTCGGCTTATGCTCAACATAATTAATTATTGCCGAATTTTTGAGAATTTTTTAAGGGAAAGTGCAAGATGTGGAGGTGTGTCATTGTACTGCCTTTTAATGGACTTTATGGCCGCTTTTTAACCCAATATTCTCTTTTTGGGCCTTGACGGACGCGCGACAAACGCGATTTGACTCCAATCGGTCGATTGACATTTGATCTTGCGTTGTTTTCAATTAGCGGAACGCGCACACACGCCTTCCCACGAATCTACCTCCCTTGATGCGTGAGATCCCAGGTTTTTTACTCGTACCTGGGTGACTTAGTCGACCTATTGAGAATGTCAATGAGGCTTTGAGAAAGGCCTCTTTTCATAGCGGTGTCATTTTTCGTTTCTGAAATTGTGTGAAAGGTGTAATTATGAAAAGTTTTTGGGTGCGCCGAAAAGGCTTTACTCTCGTCGAACTTTTGGTCGTCATTGCGATCATCGGTATTTTGGTGGGGCTACTACTACCAGCCGTGCAGGCTGCCCGCGAAGCGGCTAGGCGAATGCAATGCCAAAACAACCTCAAGCAGCTTGGCTTGGCGAACTTGAACCATGAATCTGCATTGAAGGCATTTCCACCTTCTTCTTACATGCTGACTGGGAACTCGCCGAATATTGACGAGGATAATTTCACCCACGTGGGTCACCTCATCTCGCTGTTGCCGTACATCGAGCAAACGGCCATTTATCAGCCATATGCAGTTCTGAATCTGAACGCTAGGACATACCTAACCATTCCTGCGACGCCGGCGCCGAACCGACGTGCTTGGTGGTACGACGGTGGGTCGGCTACACCTGCTTTTCCAGGGATCATAGCAGTCTCAGGCTCAAAGATTGCTTCGTTTCTGTGCCCCTCCGACAATGCTGAAATCGTCCATGTTCCCGGCACAGCGACCTTCAATACCATTTTCGGTCAGATGGAATGGCCAGCGGGTCTATATCGACTGAGCATGAATGATCAGTATCCCCGCTGCGTCACACGAGAGACGCACTTCACGAATTACTTGGGTTGCGCAGGTCGGTTTACAAATACTGCAGCCAACGCAAATCTGACCGCTGCTGCTCAAGTAGCTGCAGTCGACAACTATCGTGGTGTCTTTAGAATCAACGAGGCTTCTAAGATCGCCGATATTACAGATGGTACTTCCAACACCATTGCGTTTGGGGAAGTAACCGGACAATGGTCCAATGGGTTTAAGCCGACTGGAAGATTGAGTTCATTTAGTTGGTCGTCTTCCGCCATGGCAATGAACCGAATGACGTTTAGCATTTCAGCGGGAACGGCCTACAACAATGCGGAAAAGCATTGGATTCGATATAACAGCATGCATACTGGTCTGGCAAACTTTGCACTTGCAGATGGCTCGGTGAAGACGTTCCCAACCAGCACAGACAACAATGTTTATTTGAGTTTGAGCGGCAAGGCAGAT
>JBBRJI010000141.1:0-10502 GCA_038219625.1 Pirellulales bacterium
GTGATCGCACGGGAATCGGCCGTACGCACAGATACTCGTCGGGAATCGGTAACATGGGAACAACTCGCAATCGATTTGCGGATTCAAAAAGGCGATTGCATTGTCATCGGTCCAACACCAGACTCTCGCGGTTTGGGCGAACATTTCTTTCATACCAAAACGCAAACAGGTGAGATTCAACCGGTGCTGCTACTTGTTCGACTCAGTGAAGCCAATGCGGATAGCGCCTTCGCTCGTCCACTCGTGACGCAGTCCTCGCCACCCGTCCATCGCTAACGTTAGAGGGACGAAGAATATGGAATGGATCGAATGTGTCCGATGGTGCCATTGGAACGAAGACCAAGACTCCATAAATGCATTGATCGAATTGCTGACGGATCTCAGTATGAGTTCCCGTTACTCAACTCCGATCTTGACCAAGATGCAATACGAGGCAGGAAACTGCGCTGGGGGCTACTTAGTCTTGTACCCAGGAGCCCTCGCGTCCGTTGGTAATTTGAGGTCCGAACCACAAGACAACGAGGATCGAGGGAATGCGTTTTTGGTCCAGTCAGCGAAGGAACTCTTTCAGGCTGCTTTCGATTCGGGCGCCGAATTGGTTCAAGCCATTTCTCCGTTGATCGCCTCACAAGTTTCCAGCAACAGGGAATCCGCATTCGTATCTCCAGACCCAAATCGCGATGAAGTTTTGAGAAAAGCCGGCATGCAGCCTGTGGCTAAACTTGTTCAGATGGAGTGCCTTGGAATTCCGACTGATTCAAGGCCTAGCATTTCGTCGAAAATGCAAGGGTCCAGCGAGCTTGCCTTTGTTTCGCACCATGAACTTAGTTCCAATCAATGGAGCCAGTTGGTTGAACGCACCTATGTCGAGACTCGCGACGTTCCAGAACTAAATGGCCTGCGTGACATTGAAAGCACATTGGAAGGCTATGGATCGACGATCGAGGGGGTCCCGAAGACTTGGTGGGCCGTGCAATGCCAAGGGGTCAATATCGGCTGTTTGCTACTTACGCCGACCGCAACTCAGTGGTGTGAAATAACCTATCTGGGTTTGGCACCAGAATGGCGTGGCCAAGGCCTTTCGAAAGTTGTCATGAACTTTGTTCGAGACTGGGCGATGGAACACGGAATAGAGGGGCTTACGTTGGCCGTGGACTTGAGAAACACGCCCGCCATTCGTCTTTATCAATCGTGCGGTTTTGTAACCCAGCGATTTGTACAGGCATGGATTTGCTTTCCCAAATAGTAAATCCATCGTTATCCACTGCACAATGGAATGCTGGGGTTCGGGCTGTTCATCAAATCGGAGAGCGTGGTCGATCGAAAAACGTCTTCAATACCTTCCATGGCACTGTCCATCTTTTTGTGCAAGGAACACAGCTTCTTGCGATGGTTAGAAAGTTCTAATGGGCAGGTGTGGATGCGTTGAATAGGATCGACACATTGAACAACTTCATAAATCGTCAACTGATCCGGAGTCTTGCCTAACAAAAATCCGCCGCTTACTCCCCTTTTTACAGTGACCAGTCCCTCGCGGGTCAGCGTTTGCAAAACTTTGGAAAGATAAGGCGCAGGGACTTGGGTCGCTTTTGCAATTTGCCCAGTGGTTTGAAGCACCTCTGGTCGCTTTGCCAAATGCACTATGGCCCGAAGTGCGTATTCAACCGTTTGCGAAAACATAAATCAATGATGTGCTGTAGCTACTCGCCGTCTCGGTTGAGCGGCAATTGAAACGATACACCACCCACGATCTTTTTGCCACGGTAGTTTTCATGACAGAGGATGCATTTCTCTAATACCATCGGCAGGATCGTCATGGTCCTCAAGTGTTCCTTGCCGTCGATGACTTCGACTGCATCGACCATGTCTTTACCGGCCAACATTTCTTTGACGGCTCGCTTCTCAAAAGCATCTTTGGGAGAGTTTTCTGGATTGATTGGTTCACCCAGACCGTCAACCAACCTTACGACGTGGTAATTCCCGTCCTTCATCGCCTTCACGACAGGCTGAAAGGTGGTGATCGCGGCAGTGGACGAGTCGTTCTCCACATACGTTTGCGTTACGGAAACGATGGCTGTTTTATACAGAGTATCAAGCATCTTGGTTTCTCGTCGCGCTCTTCGCAAATTCCTGTCTTTTTCGAGCGAAGTTTGAGTATCGTTGCCAGCCGCGTAGTGCCAAAAACCCAATGCGCTCAGGGCTGCGGTTCCAGTAAGAAACAATCGTACATTCCAAGTTGACATGATCACGCCTTGTAGAGTGGAGGTTTAGTTGGTCTGACGACTGTCATAAACAGGACAGACGTGTCCAGTATAGTCCTTTCCACGCAAAAGGACAATACAGGACGAAAAGATCCAGTTTTGTGCAATCGGACGATGCATGCAACCGCTCGTGTCGGATGCTACACTGACCGTAAGCCGGCTGAGCGACTGACCTACGTGAATCGCAATCGACGCCGTATTCCTACTCCATTTGAGGCGAAGAACCATGAAATCCTTTCATCACCGACCGTCATGCAACCTGCTAGTGTTTTTCATTTCATTCGTGGCGATGCACCTTGTTGCGACATCCTATCTTTTTGCCGAGACGTTCACCTCGCCTGCCAAAGCCGGCCCGCTTTACACTTTACAAGGGGAGTATATGGGAGTTGTAGACTCGTGGAGTGGAACTTGGGGGGCGCAAGTGATCGCGGTGAAAGGAAAGAAGATCTCAATCCATTTGCTAGAGGGTGGCTTGCCAGGACAGGGCTTTCAGGGCAAAACGCCGTCGAAGGTGTTTGAGGCCAGCATCGATTCGGATAAAGAAATAGCCGAAGCAACCAAGGATGCTATTTCGGTGGTAGTCAAACCAAACACGTTGACCATCAACGATTCAGCCGGCAAACAACTTGGAGTTCTGACAAAGGTCGTGCGCGAAAGCAAAACCTTGGGGGCACGTCCACCTGCGGATGCGACGGTGCTGTTCGGTGCGAACCGAGTGAACGACTTCCAAGGAAACAAGATGGGAGAGGACGGATTGCTGGGCGTTGGTGGAACCACTAAGGAACGCTTTGGCGACCATCGCATGCATATCGAGTTTCGCACTCCGTTTCAACCGGACGGCTCTGGACAGGGCCGAGGCAATAGCGGTGTTTACATTCAAGGACGATATGAATTGCAGGTTCTCGACTCGTTTGGCCTGGCTGGTGAGAACAACGAATGCGGTGGTATCTATCAAATAGCTAAGCCCTCAATCAACATGTGCTACCCGCCGCTTTCATGGCAAACCTACGACATCGATTTCAAAGCGGCAACCTATGACGCCTCGGGAAAGAAGTCGAGCAACGCAAAGCTGAGCGTGAAGCACAATGGCGTTACCATCCACGATGGTTTGGAGTTGCCAAAGGGAACACCCGGCAAGGACGAAGAAGCTGACAAACCAGGCCCCCTCTTTTTGCAGGATCACGGGAACCCAGTTGTTTTCCGAAATATTTGGGTTCAAAAAACAAGCAAGTAAATGTGCGACGGGGCCTTTCCCAACGGGCCACAAGCCCCACTTTAACGCCCTGGGATGCGGAAGAACCTGCCGTTGATTACACCGTATCTAACACGACTACAACCACTTCATTTCTTCATCGCGTATTAACCGTTTCTTCATCTAAATTCGATCGAGCTGGTAGATACTCTGCCCCCGTATGGTGCTGCGTTGGGTGGCAACATCGCAGGATTTTTCATTTGGTAGGGGGATAAGTTACAGGCTATGAAACGATCTTTTCTCAAACAGTCGGCGGTTCCGCATCGCATCCGCTCGGGTTTTACTTTGGTGGAATTGCTAGTCGTTATTGCAATCATCGGCATTTTGGTAGGCTTGCTTTTGCCAGCCGTTCAAGCTGCTCGCGAAGCTGCTCGACGCATGCAGTGCTCGAACAATGTCAAGCAAATCGGCTTGGCAGTTCACAATTTCGAATCGGCTTTCAAGAAACTGCCATCCTCCGGTCAATGTGGATCGACAGGCTCGTCAACAACCGCTTACACCATCCATTCCGTACCAACTCAGTTACTCCCATATATCGAGCAGACGGTGTTGTACAACTTGTTTGACACCAGCTCGAACCCATTTGCGTTGTATTCCGCAACACTTCAGTCCAACGGACATTATGCCACACCGACTGGGGCATTGCTCCACAAAAACGCCAAGGGTCGGACCTATGACGATCCAGGATTTCCGTCCGGTCAAGTTGCTGCCAAGACTCAGGTCTCTGCCTTCATCTGTCCGTCAGCTCCCATTGATGGCTTGTCAAGGGATCCAGTGCATGGCTACGCTGGCTTCGACTACATGTTCCCTGATTTGTCGGACGTTAATTCTACGGTAGGGATGGCAAACTTCGGCGCTCGCGAAGTCCCGACCGGTGTCGGCGAATGGCTTAAGCAAGTCGTCGCTGGTATGATGAACTGCGACAACGGTGGACTTTCACGCGTGACCGATGGTACCACCAACACAATCATGATGATTGAAGACGCATCCCGTGCCCATCCAAACGTGTCTCGGTTTGGGGCTTTGTCTGCACGTCAATCACCGCTTTCTGCACCGGCAGATTCCATTGCGTGGACGGGCGGTGCTACTGGTGGACGCCGCGTGTTTTCATGGGCTGACCCAGATACTGCTACCAATGGCTATTCAGGACCCCACAACGCCCTTTCGCCGGCATCGAAACTTGCGAAAATCAACAACTACAGTCAAATCATTGGTGGTCCAGCCGAATGTCGTTGGACCGTCAATAACTGCGGCCCGAACGATGAGCCCTTTTCCTTTCACACTGGCGGCGTCAACGCTGCCATGGGGGACGGATCGGTTCGATTCATGTCCTCTAGCACCGACGGTATTGTCCTTAAGTTCATGGTTGGTGCCCTAGATGGCACTGTCATCGCTCAAGAATAGGCTGAATTTTTATGAAAAATCTACTCCTGGTTCTATCCCTTGTCGTCATGGTCGGTTGCGGCTCTGCTGGGTCTCCGATGCCCTCATCGTCCATCGTAAAAGGCAAGCTTGAAACGAGTGCAGGGAAACCGATTGGAAATGTTTTGCTAACTTTGCAGCCGCTTGGAGACGGTCATCCTTCTCCATTGCAGGTGGCTGAGGATGGTACTTTCCAAGGGGAAATTGTCCCCGGAAAATATGCTTACTCCATCGCGAAGTCTTCGGCGAAAAACTCCGAGCAGGCCTTGAAGTTGGTGGATGCAAAATACTACGAGGCGTCTATGACGCGTACTATTAGCGTGCAAGCTGGACAAGAGCTTCGCATTGCGATTGAGTAGGCACGCAAAGTGGCAGGCCCGATAGGTATTGCAGCAAGTAGTCGAGTATCCCGATAGGTATTGCAGCAAGTAGCCGAGTATCCCGATAGGGATTAAAGCAAGTAGCCGGGGGTCGCCGCGAAGAGGCGCACCCCCGGGGAACGAAATGACAAGCGAATGACCCTGAAAGGGTCAAAGATTCTGTGATCCTTTCAGGTTCGGTACGCACGGTACGGATCTTCTTCCGGTGGTGTCGCTCCGCTCAACCACCGGCTACTGTCTGATATCCCTTCGGGATGAAAAGTTGCGCAACTGAAAATGCATCTGTATTCGCATTTTCGCCGGCGGTAGTTACACTACAACGCTTGTCCGGGTAATGTGCCCGTTTCCGAATTGTGTTGGCAATCCGAACACTGTGGCATTTATGGTTTGGCAGCGAGTTTGCATCATTGGAGTTGGTTTGCTCGGCGGTTCGATCGGCCTAGCTTTAAAGCGAAAACGGCTGGCACAATGTGTGGTAGGGGTTGGGCGAAATGTCTCAAAACTCGATATCGCCTTGTCTCGCGGAGCCATCGACATCGCTACCGACGATATTCTGGCTGGCGCTAAAGAAGCAGACCTAATAATCGCCTGCACTCCAGTTCAGTCCATCGTTGATTCTCTCCAGGTGGCAGCGAACGTGGCTCAACCCGACGCCATCCTGACCGATGTTGGCAGCACTAAACTGAGCATTATTCGAGCTGCACAGGGTCGTCTTTCCCCTAGCCAATTTATCGGAAGCCATCCGATCGCGGGTGGGCACCACAGTGGCGTAGAGCACGCAGTCGGTACGCTCTTGGACGGTGCGTTGGTTGTGATCACTCCCGCGGAAGATACCTTTCCGGAATTAGTCACGCGAATGATAGGTTTTTGGGAGTCGATGGGTTCGCGAACGTGTTGCCTTTCCCCCAGCGATCATGACGAAGCGTTGGCAACCGCCAGTCACTTGCCACATATGGTTGCTTCGGCGTTGGCTTCGGCCACGGCCCCGGAAATACTCCAGTTTGTAGGGAAAGGGTGGATGGACTCAACTCGGATCGCTGCCAGCAATTCCCAGATGTGGCGGCAGATCTTGGAAGAAAACCATGCGCCTGCCTTACAGGCGATGAAGAACTTTGCCACAATTTGCGAAACTTGGGTCGACGCGTTGGAGAAGTCCGATTTCGACCGCATCGAACAACTACTCAAAGCGGGAAAAGCAACACGTGAGGCTGTGGCAAGTAGACATTCATCCGGCTGATGGCCAACCGGATTCACTCGGGCATTCTGCACTTACCTCGACTTGTGAACTTGGAATCGCCAGCGATCTTTCCATTCGCGCAGCTTACGGCTTTCTACTTCAAGGCGCACTGGCGTCCGATCAAGTCAACCGAATTGCCAAAGAATTCTTATCCGATCCGATTGCGCAACGCTTTGTAGCCACCGTGGTCGGTGACGTCTCCCTGAACCAACCGATCGACGCATCGGGCACATCCTCGGCCGTACTCATCCATGCCGTACTCATCCATGCCATGCTCAAGCCAGGCGTGATGGATCCGGTTGCCCAAAGCACCCTCAAAATGCTTCGCGACCTCAAATACGAAGTCGACGAAGTGCGAACCTTTCGAAAGTATTGGATCAGTTCAAGCAACGGTACTGGCCCAATCGACAAGTCCGTAGTTCAACGGATTTGCCAGAAAGTGCTTTCCAATGACTCCATCGAGCAAATTGTCGTAGGGCCTTTAGCGCTCGACCATCTCGATGTTGGTTCGGCGTACCAGTTCAAGCTGACCGTAGTTCCAATACGCGACCTAGATGCCGAGTCGCTCATGCACCTGAGCAAATCGGGCCAACTCTATCTGTCCATTGTCGAAATGGAAACGATTCAAGATCACTTCCGTGAACAACATCGCGATCCGACCGATATCGAATTGGAAACCATAGCACAAACATGGAGCGAGCATTGCAGCCACAAAACGCTCGGCGGCAAAATCGAATATCGGGACGAGAATGGCACGCGACACTTCAAGAGCATGCTCAAAGAAACAATCTTCGCTGCAACCGTACAGATCCGTGAAAGTTTGGGGCAAGACGACTGGTGCGTTAGCGTCTTCAAAGACAACGCTGGGGTCGTGAAATTCGACGACGAAGACCACGTGGTTTTCAAGGTCGAAACACACAACCATCCCTCCGCCATCGAACCTTATGGTGGCGCCAACACGGGCCTGGGTGGCGTGATCCGCGATCCGCTTGGCACAGGACTGGGTGCAAAGCCTATTTGCAATACCGACGTATTTTGCTTCGCTTCACCGAACTTCGATCCGAACGAGTTACCACCCGCTGTTCTGCACCCACGTCGAGTCATGAAAGGGGTCGTGTCGGGCGTCCGTGACTACGGCAATCGCATGGGCATTCCAACGGTGAACGGAGCAGTTTACTTCGATGATCGCTATCTGGGCAATCCACTTGTCTATTGTGGAAACGTCGGCATCATCCCTGTTAACAAGGTCGAAAAGCAAGCGATGCCTGGCGACTTGATCGTGGCCATCGGCGGCAGAACAGGGCGTGACGGTATCCACGGGGCCACTTTCAGCAGCGTCGAACTAACCGAAGAAAGCGAAAACATTTCTGGCGGTTCCGTCCAAATCGGAAATGCAATCACCGAAAAGATGGTGATGGATGTGCTGCTTCAAGCCCGTGATCAAGGACTCTATACGGCCGTCACAGACTGCGGTGCGGGCGGTTTCAGCAGCGCTGTTGGCGAAATGGGGGAATCCATCGGAGCGGAAGTCTGGCTAGACCAAGCACCCCTCAAGTACGAAGGACTTAGCTACACCGAAATATGGATCAGCGAAGCCCAAGAGCGGATGGTGATGTCGGTTCCTCCGAACAATATCGAAAGATTGAAAAAACTTTGCAATGACGAGGATGTCGAAGTTGCCATTCTGGGCCAATTCACCCCGACGGGTCTTTTACGGTTGATGTACTACGGCGTAGAAGTGGGCTGCGTGAGTATGGAGTTCTTGCATCAAGGCAGGCCGCCTGTGATCCGCCAAGCGGTCTACCAACCTAGTCCCACCTCGACTTGCCAACTCGGAAAGCTTGAGCGCGCGGCCATAGAATCGACCTTGGAGAAAATTCTGGCCAACCCGACCGTCGCGAGCAAGCACTGGATCATTCGCCAATACGATCATGAAGTGCAGGCGGGAAGCGTGATCAAGCCTTTGGTCGGCCCATCCAGCAATGGGCCAAGCGACGCGGCTATTATCCGCCCCAAACTCAACAGCAACCGAGGGCTTGTTCTGTCATGCGGCATGAATCCACGATTGGGTGATTACGACCCCTATCACATGGCTACCTCTGCTATTGATGAAGCCGTACGTAACGCAGTGGCGGTTGGTGCCAATCCGAGCCGTTTAGCCATCCTCGATAATTTCTGCTGGGGCAATACCGAACGGCCAGAGACTTTGGGGACGTTGGTGCGAGCTGCGATTGCTTGCCATGATTTGGCGATACAGTGGAAGACCCCGTTCATCAGTGGCAAGGACAGTCTCAACAATGAGTTCTCTTGGTTTAATGCCCGTGGCGAAAAAAAAACGATCGCAATTCCCTGTTCGTTGTTGATCAGCGCTATGGGACAGATCGATGATTGCAGGCTTGCGGTTACGATGGATTTCAAACGAGCGGGCAATGCGGTTTATCTCATCGGTGTGACTCGCGATGAGCTGGCAGGCTCGTACGCAGCGTTGGCGTTAGGGAAATCGGGTGGCACGGTACCGACCGTGGATGCCACCCTCGCAATGCGAAGCTACCAAGCAATCCATCAAGCCATGAAGAGCAAACTGATTGCCTCCTGCCACGACTTGAGCGAAGGAGGATTGGCCGTTTCGCTGGCGGAAATGTCCTTCGCAGGCGAACTGGGCGTGTCGATCGACATCACCAACATGCGTCAAGCAAGTTTCGTGGATCGCGAGGTGGCATTGTTCTCCGAATCGAACAGCCGGTTGCTATGCGAAGTTTCCGCGGCACTGGCCAAAGCATTTGAGACGGCCATGCTAGGACTACCCTGCTTCCGGTTGGGTGACGTTGCGGAACACGATCGCGTCGTGGTTCATTGCGACAACGAGATCTTAATCGACAAGCCTTGGCGTGGCCTAAGAGAAACGTGGCTAAAGCCGCTCGATTGGGAGTAAGCTCCCAACATTGTCGCCTTGTGTGGCACGTCCCTGAGTTTACGAAGGGCGTGGTGAATCGCTAGAGACGATTGCCACAAGTCCCACGCCCATCGCTATCACTCTGGGGCGTGCCACACGCACTTTTGCGGAGCAAAAGACGACAATAGCGGCGCCTACTCAGGCAACGCTTCGCCAAAGAATCTCAGCCAGTTGCCGTGGAAAAACGCCTGGATGTCTTGTTGCGGATACCCCCTGCGTTGAAGAATCGCCACCAAAGTTTGAAGATCGCGGTAGCGATTGAGATCGGCTGGCGTTTGTTCGCAGCCGTAACCGCCATCGAGATCCGTACCGAGTCCAACATGTCGAATGGAACCGGAAAGTTGACAGACGTGGTCGATTTGGTCGACGGCTCGTTCCAGCGTGGCGATTGGTTTTGTTTTTCCCCGCACTAGTCCGTCTTGCAGCATGATGACATCCATGGAAACACCGAGGACGCCATCCCGTTCAATGACGAATCGAATTTGGTCGTCGCTGAACTGACGCTGCCAGTTGCAAATAGCTCGTGCGTTTTGATGGCTGGCATGCACCCGGCCTTGGAAATGTTTTGCAACTTGCCAAAACGAAACGTCCGAAAGATGCGTCATGTCGATGGTCATCCCCAGCTCTTCGCAGTTTTTTAGCAAGTCAATGGCGTCCAGAGACAGCCCCACTTCGCTGCGCGTTCCGCCTCCGTAGCGATTGGTTCCATAGTGGGTCAGCCCAAGTGCTCGCAACCCCGCTTCATGAAATTCAAAGACGGTCTTAGGAGTGAGGAGTGGGTCGGCACCCTCCATGGTCAGAATGAAACCCAACGGTGTGGCGTTCGGTTCCGACTGGTAAGCGTCAAAATGAAACTTGAGCTCGCTTCGAGTTCGAATCATTTTCAGGTAGCCGTCGGCCTCCATGGCGCGATAGTAGGCCAAATGCGCATGGGCCATTCCGTAACAAGCGTGCGGCGATGTCCAGCCGAACGAATGATTGATTTGCTGTTCTTGTC
>JBBRJI010000142.1:0-10499 GCA_038219625.1 Pirellulales bacterium
ACCTGACCAAGTCATCTACCAACACCGACATCGCTGCGATTTCCTTCATTCGTTCCAAAACTTGAACCGCTTGGTGCTCGGTAAAATGGTGTAAGAACAGACAGCAGTAAACGACATCGAACTTGAGGTCCTTTGTCTGAAAAATATCGGCCTGCTGAAAATCTACTTCCGCGGTTGAACGTTTTGAGGTTGGTAATCGATTTTGGGAAGCCGACCAAGCTTGATTCGCGCAATCGACAGCCGTTGGACTGATATCCCATCCGACCACTTTGCATTTTACTTGGCGGGCAAGTCGACGTCCAACTTCGGTTGCAACATCGCCACTGCCACATCCGATGTCTAAGACCGTGATGGAATCGCGGTTATTCTTGTTAGCGACCGAAAGGATTTCCTTCGCCAAACGATGGCCGGTTTGGCACAGTTTATTGACCCGCCGCAAGCCGTTCAGGGCGCGTCGATGTTCCACGGGGTCAATGGCGGGATCGTCCATCAGCTCTGGCACTAGCACTCTAGATTTCATGCGGCCTCCGCGTAGGTCAAGGCTTTGGATGCTCCAATGCATTTACCCAAAGGGCTCAGCAGAAGCGCCGGCAAAAAAATCAAATCACCCACGATCGCACCCGAAAGCATGACAATCATCAGCTTCGCAAATTGTTGCGTCGGAATGAACTCGGCGAAAAGGAATGGCATCATAGAAACGCAACTGATCAACGTTGTGTGCATCATGGCCGGAGCGCAACTATGAAACGTTCTTGCGACGGCCTCTTCACGCGAAACCCCACTGCGAAGTTCATCCATGTACCAGCAGACGAAATGCAGTGTGTCATCCACCGCAATTCCCAACGCAATGCTTGCCGTCAAGATGCCTGCGATATCGAGATCGAGGTTCATCCAACCCATGCAGCCAAAGGCAATGGTCACCGGCAACACATTGGGTAGCATGATTAGTAGCCCACCCGGAATACCGCGAACGATCAGCATCATCACAGGCGTGATCATGACGAAAGCGCTGGCGAAGCTATAACCTAGGTCCGTCAGTAAGGCGACTTGGGTCTCGTGCATGACAGGCGATAATCCGGTGAATTCAGCCACGTCCAATTGCTCCAGCGGAACATCAGTCAGAACCTCCTTGGTTGCGTTGGCAACCATACGCGTCAACTGTCCGTAGTCCTCGTCCGATGTCGCAGATACCTTTGCCATGATTCGCCACACCTCGCCTCGCTCCGTGGTTGCTACTAAGCCTTGCTTTTGAAAATTCGGAATGGCCTTTTCTATTTCTTTGCGCAGTACAGCCCGTTTTGCAGTCGCTACAATCGTGGCTGAGTCGGACCAAGTCGGCAAGAAGGAAACCGCTGAAAACACACCACCAACACCTCGTTCCTCGAGCAATCGTTTGGATACTTTCGAGACCCAACGAGCGCGTTCGAGGGCTGTCAACGAACTCGTTTTCGGAAAGTTCAAGAGAATTTCCACTGTAGCAATCGGTCCTAAATGCTGCTCTATCCAAGCCATGTCTTGATTGGTTTTGCTCTCCATCGGGAACATGTCGCTGAATTTGGTAGACGCCTTGAGCCGCGTCAGTCCAATGCAGGTAATCACGAGCAATACAATTCCTATCGCTGAAATCCAGTTTGCGTTGCGAGTCAACCAACTGAGGTATCCACTCGTCATGTTCCAAGGTGTGTCGTACGAGTCCATTTCACTTTTCGACGTTTCGCCACAACATTCACCACTGCGACGTGGCGAGCAAAACCAATCGACTAACGCAGGAAATCCCAGGAGCAGCACGACAGTCGCGATGCCGAGTCCGACGGCCGAAAAGATTCCGAATTGACGCACGGGTGCGAGTTGGCTGGTCAACAGCGAACCCATTCCCAGCATGGTCGTCAGGCTCGAGAGCGAGCACGGCTTCCAACCCAATAGCATCGCTTGAGTGCCAGGGTGCAGGCATTTACGACGCAAGCAATCCGCGTGGTAGTTTATCAAATGCACTGCGCCGGAGAGGGTCAGCATGAAAATAAGCGTTGGTAGCACGATCAAAACGGCGCTGAACCGATTGCCGGTGTAATACACCATGGCAACCGCAAGCAATTGGCCGACTCCAGCCAAAACGAGAACAACGACAGCTCTTCGAAATTGACGTAAGCAAAACCATGCGACCAGCATCCCCAAAACGCTCGAGGGCAATACGAGCTTTTTTAAACTCGCTTCGGCGGCTGCATCGACTGCGAACGCTTCGTATACGGTGCCCGCAAGTCGGAGTTGCTGGCGTGTCAAACCAGGCGTGCGATCTGCGGCTTGGAGAATCATTTCGATGGTTTCGGTCTGCTTGGAAACGCCAATCGCGGTGATGCGAGCTAAAATAGCGGCGGTTCCATCCGCACCTAACATAACTCCGTTGAGGCGTCGTGCGGCCTGGGCATTTGGTAAGGCCAAGGGTGGCTGCGTCAATTGCCGCATCAACTGATCGCTCGACTCTAGCTTGGACACATGACTCAAAAAGCGTGCGTCACCACCAAGCTGCAATTGAAATTCCGCCAGACGAGGATCATCCACTCGACAGCCATCCCACGAGATCAACACGACTTGATCGTTGCCGAAGGATTCGACAAACGCTTCATAGCGTGCGCGTTCAGGTCGTCCTTCAGGCAGCCACTCATGCACGCCCGAGGACCCAACCGGGAGGTTGAGCACAGCCCAAACTCCCCAAGGCAAGCAAATGGCTAAGGCCGCAACCAACAGGCGGGACGTAAATTGAATTCGTTCCAGGTTTTTAATGTTGTGCTTCGCCTGATTCCAGCGCCTGTGGACTAACTCTTACCAGAAACCTAGTTGGAACCGTCGACAAGTTTCGAAGTGTGGTAAAGTGCTCTTTTGTCGCGATGGACCTTTCAAAACGCCCTGCGAATTGTACACGGAACAAGGATTAATAACGATGCGAAAGGATAATATTCAGCCGGTCATTCGCGGCAACCTGCGGACGGTAACCGAATCATGATCGATTGCCCTGACATCAAAAAGTCCGTAATCAGAAATCATTATGATGTGAGTACACTTTTTTACAGGTTGCTGTGGGGACCTCATATCCACCATGGATATTGGCTAGCCGACGAGACTCCGGCCGCAGCTCAAATCCAATTGACTTCAACCCTTGCTGGGCTAGCGAAAATCCAACCCAAGTCCGTGGTCTATGACATCGGTTGCGGAATGGGCGGTTCCAGCATTTGGCTGGCAAAACAATTGCAATGTCAAGTCACTGGGGTCACACTCAGCCCAGTTCAAAGGCAATGGGCCGCAGCAAGCGCGGCCTTGAAAGGGCTCCAACCTCGCCCGCAATTTCGATGCGAAGATGCCGAGGCCATTGAATTTCCTGCGAGCTCAGCGGACATCGTTTGGAGCATCGAGTGCACCGAGCACTTGTTCAACAAGCCGGACTTCTTTCAAAAGGCCGCCGCCTGGATCAAACCAGGCGGCCGTTTCGCTTTGCTAGCTTGGCTTGCGGGGGAAATGCCGATGAGCGATGTCCACTCCCAGCAGGCTTTGCGGGTTTGCCAAGGAATGTTTTGTCCTTCACTCGGAAGCCAGTCAGACTACATCGAGTGGTTCGAACGAGCCGGCCTCAAAGTAACGGCCACAGGCATATGGACCGACCAAGTCAAAAAAACATGGGAGATATGCCGCAAGCGAGTTGAAAAAACCGGGGTTCGATACCTGGCCAGAGTTTTAGGTAGTAACCACATTTTGTTCCTCGATCATTTTGATGCCATTTTGAATGCCTACGACTCAGGTGCTATGGAATACGGATACTTCATCGCGGAAAAAAAGGCTTGAGAATACTAGCCTACCAGCCCGCGCGCTAATCTAGGTCTAGAGGCAAGGTAAATATCCGCCGAGTAAAACTCGGGGGCATTGAATGCTTAGACGATGTGGGAACGAAGAGTTTTGGCTGCGTGCTCGGGGGTCACTGTGTTGATAAAGCAATCGGAGCCCCATTCAAAGCCAGCGATTTTGCTAAGCCGGGGAATGACTCGCAACCGCCAGTGATGGGCTTGCTCGTTGCCGCCGCAGAATGGACTGGTTTGCAGTACAAAGTTGTAGGCCGCCGAAGGATGGGCCGATTCCAGCGCACTAAGCGTTTTCTTGGTAACGATAGCCAAGTCTTCGCGTTCTTTTTGACCGATTTCCTCGTACCTGCTCTGATGCGCTCTCGGAAGGATAGAAAAACTGTATGGGAATCGAGAAGCAAATGGGCAAAGTGCAACGAAGTGTTCCGAGCTAAATAGAATCCGCTCTTGCCGTTCCTCCTCTTCGTTCATCAACTGGCAGATGTAACAGAATCCATACTGCTCATGGTGAAGAATCAGCCGATTATTGATTTTCTCGATATCGCGAGGTACAAAGTCCAAGCTGATCAGTTGGCTATGCGAATGGTACAGAGATGCACCCGCGTCCGCGCCATAGTTCTTAAAGATAACCGCGTACTTCAAGTCTCGCTGCGCTCGCCAATGATTCAAGCGACGTTGGTATGCTTCCAAGATGATCGCGATGTGATTTGGAGGTAGAGCTGTGATACTGTCGACGTGAATCGGCGACTCAATGATGACTTCGTGAGCGCCACGCGGAGAAGTATTTCTTTGGAACAGGTGCTCGGCCGTCGCGGTTTGCAATTGCTTTTGCTGCGACGTGCCAAAAGTATTCTCGGGCAGAGAAATCGCCGAATCGGAAAGCGCCAAATCAGAATGATAATGGGAAGTAACTAGCTGGTTGGCAATCGACTCCCTGCAGGAAATGGCCGGGAACTTATTGGGAACAACTCGGACTTGCCAGGCCTGCTGATCCAGAATGGCGGGATTCGGTCTTCGGTTAGACGTGGTTGCGTCCGAATCCGTTTCGGGTAAGACCAGCGTGGGGCGTGGCGTTTCGTGTTCTTTCCCTGAGCAAAATGGGCATTCTATTGTGGCATTTTGAGCAACCGGTTGCGTTTGACGATATTGGTTGGGACGATCTTCGCGGTTTGGGGCAAAGATAACCCATCGATCCGATAACCAATCGTAACGCGTTTCGTTCATGGCGATGTTGGCTCTTTAGAGTCGACCCTCTATTGCCGCCAACTCGCGGGCTCGGCGGTAGGCGGATTCGTAGGCGCTCGCACTGTTGGTCCACGACCAATCCTGCGCCATTCCCTTTCGAACTAGTGTATCCCAAACTTTGGGCTCACGCCAATAAGTATCTACGGCGCGCTGGACACATTCCTTGAGCGAATCGTAGTCGTAATGCTGAAACGAGAATCCTGTAGCCGTTCCTGCTGCCAAGCTTGCTTCATTTAGGTTATTCACGGTGTCGATCAATCCGCCTGTGGCATGCACAATCGGAACGGTCCCGTAACGCAGGCTGTAAAGTTGATTCAAACCGCAAGGTTCGTAGCGGCTCGGCATCAGAAACATGTCACTACCTGCCTCTATTTTGTGTGCAAGTGGATCCGAGAATTCCAGTCGAACAGCTACTCGATCTGGGCGACAACGGGCCAATTCGGACAGGGGACCAGCAAATCGTTGTTCCCCGTTCCCGAGAATAACCCACTGCACATCCAGCGAATCAACGGACTGTTCCAGCATTGGCAGAACCAAATCCCAGCCTTTCTGTTCGGCAAGTCGGCCGATGAGACCGATGAGCGGAACGTCGTCGCGTTCCGGAAGCCCGACTTGACGTTGCAAATCGCGTTTGCATTGTTTCTTTCCTGTCTGCCAATGGTCAACGTTGTACTTCTGCACCAAATGGTTGTCGTTGGAGGGATCCCAAACGGCATAGTCCACACCATTGACGATACCCGCCATCCGATTGCCGCGGACTCGCAGAGACCCGTCCAATCCGCAGCCGTGGGCAGGTGTTTGTATCTCCATTGCGTAAGATGGGCTCACGGTGGTGATGAAGTCTGCAAAAGCGATTCCTGTCTTGAGCAGATTGAGATCGCCAAAGAACTCCATCTGCTGCCAGTTAAAATACTGCCAATCCAAAGCCGTTAGGCCCATATCGGATTGCCAGTATCGACCTTGGTAAGCCAGATTGTGGATGGTCATTACCGAGGCTGCGTTGCGATACCACTGGAAATCACGAAAATTGGTTTTGAGGTATGCCGGAATTAGGCCTGCTTGCCAATCGTGACAGTGGATAATGTCGACAGGCAGTTTCAGCCGTTCGATGGCTTCGACGACACAACGAGAAAAGAAGCAAAACCGTTCGCAGTTGTCTCGGAAATCGCCTCGCTCGTCCCCATAGAGTTGGTCTCGATCAAAGTAGAGAGGCTGATCGATCAAATAAACATCCACCGCCCCGTTACCGGCCGCCCCGTTACCGAGGGTCGTTTTAAGAATGTGAGCTGCCATGGGTCTGCCAGCCATATCTACGACGAAGGTGACATGAGTGTCGACCATGGGTAAACCGCAGGTCATCGCGCGACGGTAGCCCGGAATAAAAATACTGCAATGATGCCCTTGCTCCACCAACTTGAGGGGGAGAGTACCGCAAACGTCTGCAAGTCCGCCTGTTTTAGCAAACGGAATCGCTTCCGCAGCAGCCATCACCACGTGCATGGTTGATCGTCTTCATCGTTGGAGGTCATGGTCGTCAGGTCATCTCGATTGCGACTGAATGAAGGCAATTAGAGAAATCCGACTGCTATCATAACAGATCCGGTCGTCACACGTGTTCAATCGGCATGGCAAGGATTTGTCAACACCATTGGTCGCAGTTTGCCAGAAAAAAATCAAATGAGAAATTGTTGCCAAGTTGATCTTGGTTGGGACATAATCAAAGGACTATAATCCCGCCCCCTCATCTTCTCAAATCGTTCCGTCCTTACAACGCAAGGTTTATCTCGTGCTTTCGATCCGACCGACAGTTGCCGAGCATGCTTTTTACGTTTTTGGAAGATCCCTCCATCCCGAACTCTTTAGTATTTATCGCAGTCGATCGATTGATCGAAGTAAGTATTCCGCAAGAATCGATATCACCAGCGATGGCCATCTCGTCACGTTCAATTCCCGTTCGGTCGTCATGAGCGAGGTCGTTTGCTCGGCCAAGCAACTTCTACCCCAGAAACGGCGTTTGAGTGGTTCGAACCTCAAAGGCAAGAATGTCGAGAGAATCGATCGCAAGCAGGGAGTGACCTATCACACGCAGTTTGAGCTGGAGCATGTCTCGACGGACATGTTTTGGATGCTGCACAACCAATTGCAATCGAGCCAATGCGAAAACGAACTGGTTCATTCCTTTGATTCGAGCGGACGCATAGCCTTCGGCGCTGTTAGTTTTGTGCACGTCGAGGAGCGGGAACGGCAACTGCTAATCCAAGCGTTCCATACTTTTCCAGACGATTGCGCAATAGTGAAGTCGGTTTCGACGTTTTCCGCTGCATAGTCAAGAATCGCGCCTCAGTCGGAATCGCTGCCCTAAAATGGCTGCCCTAAAATCGCTGACGGAAAATGCTATATTCAATTCCTCAGGCAGGTTTGATTTTGACACCTCAGGGGGACGGGCGATGCGTAAACAGGTAACACGTCGTGTATTTGGAGTTGTGGCCGGAGCCGCAGTCATTGGAGCTGCGAGTCACCGAGCGTTCGGTCAGGACGAGCCGATCGTTCCCAAAACGGGACCCACCGAAGCCCCCTTGGAACGAGACTACGAAGCTCCTTCGTTCAAACCATCTTGGAAAAAACCGCAAATCAATCGCCAGTTGGCTCAGGACTTTGTGATTTATGCGCATTCCGATCTTGCCATGGTAAAGAAGCTTCTCGATAGAGAACCTGCCTTGTTGAACGCGTCGGTCGATTGGGGTGGAGGCGACTACGAGGCCGCATTGGGTGGGGCCTCGCATATGGGACGCAAAGACATTGTTGAGCAACTGCTATCGCGTGGCGCTCGGATCGATATTTTCTGCGCAGCCATGATGGGTCAGTTGGATGCGATCAAAGCGTTTTTGACTCTTCAGCCGTCGTTAATCGACGCTCGCGGACCACACGGATTCAGTCTTCATTTTCATGCGCAAGTCGGCGGTGAACCTTCTGCCACTACGCTCGACTATCTGCAATCGGTTAAGCCAATCGAGTTGAAACCCAATCCGTTTCTGAAAAAGAAGTGATGCCCAGGCCGTGGCTGACGCTGCTAGCGTCGGTTCGAATGCTGCAGATCGAATGCTGCAGGTCGAATGCTGCAGGTCGAATGCTGCAGTTCGAATGCTGCAGTTCGGATGCTGGCAGCATCCGCCACGGTATTTCAACCTTGCGGTGGCAATGGTTGAGGTGCTTGCGGAGGCTGGCCGCCACCAAACGGACCACCGCTGCCGAAGCCTGGAATCTGCAAGTTCTGAAGATTCGGGAACTGGGGCAGATTCTGCTGAACCCCTTGCTGCATCTGTTGCATCCCTTGTTGCAATGGCCCCAATTGCTGCGAAAGAGGACCGAAGAGCTTGCCGATTCCTTTGTCAATTTCCTTTTTGGCGGCACCCTGAATGGCTGCCGTTGCAAGCTGCTGGCCGATCGATGCGAAACTGCTCAGGTCCATTTGCGGACGTTGGATCGTCCCGCGAACCGGAATTTGAATCTGTTGACCTGCCAGCGATTGAAGCAGTGGAGTCTTGTCGACCCAGTCTTTCAAGATGGGGATCGCCGCGATCAGTTCGAGTTGGCCATCGATGCCAACAGAGCCAGAAGTGTTGATGACCACATCTCCAGCTTGGATCTGCATGTTCTTGTGGGCGACCCGACCTTGCTGGACATCGAATCCAATCTGCTGTTCGGGCAATTGTAGCCAAGTTGTCTGTTGCCCACCGCCATCGGTCGCACCTGCGCCCTTGCGCAATGCGCGGACCTGTTGGACCAATCCAAGCAGTTGATCCGCTAACGGACCAGGTCCAACATTGGCGCCGTGCACTTGGAGTTGGCCTTTGATAGTTTGCCGTTTCAAATCGGTTGGAACAATAGATGCCTCATCGATCTTTAAGCTCAAGTTTCCTTGAACGCTGGCGACGTCGGCCAGAATAGGCGCAACATATTTCAACCAGCCTTGGCACATTTGTCTTGTGATAGCTACATTTTCGATGACTTTTTCTGGGCTCTGAACGATGACAATAGGATTGCCAGCCACATCGCCGTCGAGATTCCATCGCAACGTTCCTTGAGATACCGGAATCTCTGCACGCGATAAGAAGTGGCCATTCTCGATCTTCAAAGGAAAGTCCGCCTTACCAATTTCGATACCGACCATGCTGGCGCTATCCCACCCGATTTGCGATTTAGCTTGTAAGGATTCCGCCCAACTGGCGTTTTCGCTGGAGGTCCATGTCACTTCGACGGGTTGCGTTCTTTGTCCCTGAACGCTTAAGTAGTCGCCAGTCCATGGACGCAGGCGTTGTGCGACGCGAGCGGCGTCGTAGGTCATGTTGCCTTGAGAAACCAGGAGTGTCTTTTTGCCCTGCGTGGTCATATTGGTTTTGCCGGAGTACGCGATCCACTCCGTCATGAGTTCCGCCTTTGGGATCTCTAACTTACCCGTGCTAACTTCATAGCGACCATCCACCAGTAGTTTGGCTTGCGGTTCTTCCCAGAGCACAGAAGGTGTGTTGGATCGAGCGGAGACGGTGTTGACAAGTTGGTCCGGCTTTTGTGTGGCATTGGGAGTTGCATTGCGCTGTAAGGCACGGATGTTTTTTGCGTCCGAAATCAGTTGCCATGCGAGCTGTTGCGGGTCCACCTGCCAGACAATTTGGCCCGTGATGTCCCCCTCCACCGAGATGTCGCTAGACGAACCGCCGTTGGCAGTTTCGAAGTGTATGGCGGACATTAAACGGCTTGGGTCGATGCGGTAACCCGCTTGCCCCTGGCGGGCCAGTTCGCGATTGGGAACGGCAGCATCTCTGGCTTGCAAAGCAAACGATTCGGACTGTACGAGTAGATTGTCCACTTGCAATCGTGCTATGTTTTGCGAATCAATTCGGCCGGTGAAATTTCCCACAAGGCGAGACTCGCGAAAAAGGGTTTCGCCGCTCTTGACCATAAACGGTTCGGTAACAAAGTTGGCTTGGGTGACTTCCAAATGGTTGATGTCCAGAGCTCCTCGGGCATCCAATTCACATTTGCCGCCGAGCATAACCCCAGGGTCTACGCCGGCAAACAATTGGCCCCGACGCTGCCAACCACCCAGGTCACCAACAAGTTTGAGTTGGATACCGGCTGGAGGCAATTGAGCCATACCGGGTGTTGCCCTATCAAGCGATATTGGTTCCATGACTTCAGCCGAGAGCAGCTCACCGGCAGCTTGAAGCTTGACCTGACCACGATCGATTTGAATGACGCGTCCTTGTTCGACGCGAGCGATGATTGCAAAGTCGCCATCCCAAGCTGGTTCATCGAGTTGGCCATACTTGTTCACGATTTTAACGGGGGTCGTCTTAAGCTTGCCGTTGGCGGTGAGTCGATTACCACCATCTTGCTTCCAGGACGCAC
>JBBRJI010000143.1:0-10402 GCA_038219625.1 Pirellulales bacterium
TATCGCTGGATCAGTACGCCGCTGAAATGCTTGGTCAGAAAACTCGTTTTGCCACGCTAAACTTAGGAGTCAATATCGATCGTGCCAATCGCAGTCTTGCCTGGACGCGTGACGGCGCATTGCTGCCCGCGGAAGATAGCCCGTCGGATCTTTTCCGTCGACTTTATTTTCGAGGAGGCAAGCGCGAGACAGAAGGACGATTGCACGAATTGCGACTGCGCGGCAGCATCCTCGACACAGTGCTCGAAGATTCGCAGCAACTTAGCCGACAACTCGGTAAGCGCGATCAGGCTCGATTAGATCAATATTTCACTTCCATACGCGAATTAGAACAGCAACTTGTCCTGGCCGGCTGGTGGGAGCAGCAACCCACGCCTGCACCGGATCGCCCTTCGCCAATCGATATCGAGGACAAGTCACAGTTTTTCGAAAAATTTTCGTTGATGCTGTCGATGGCACAACTTGCGTTGGAGACGGATTCAACGCGTATCGTGACATTGATGGTCGACGCTTTTGCAACGCCCGTTTTTAAGATTGCCGACACGGAAACGTCGATCAATGATTATCACAATTTGAGCCATCACGGAAACGTGGTCCAGAAAGTAGCCCAGCTAGAGGCAGTCGATCGTAGGCAGATGCGTTTGCTCAAACACCTTCTGGAACGATTCACCAACGTTGAAGATGGCCCTGCGCGCTTGCTGGACAATACGATGGTTTTATACGGCAGCAACATGGGCGACTCGAATACTCACGACAACACGAACTTGCCGATACTGTTGGCGGGCGGAGGATTTCGACACGGTCAGCATTTGGCATACGACGTCGACAATAACCGGCCCTTGAGCAATCTATTCTTATCAATGCTGCATCGCCTGAAAATTCCCGCGGATAAGTTTGGATCCAGCACCGGTACACTTTCCGAGCTCGTGCCCAGCGGGTGAGACGTTTGACGGGTAAGGGCTCGACTGTGGCAATCGAGTTACCTCGCCGTCGGCAACCCAATACTCATCTAGGATCTTCTACTTCTTGAGCATTGCCACAAAGCGTGGATCGCGATGCAATGCCTCCTCTGTTTTTTCAGTATGGAAATAGGCGATCGCCCGAGTCACACGAGTCTTGCGTTTTTCCATCTCGAGAGCCGCGGCGTTTTCTAAGTGTTTTAATTGTTGCCGATATTTTTCGATCGGATCAGGGAGATAAACGTCTGGCGGAACGCGCGGAATCCGAAGCATGGTGGAACCGACCGAATTCACAAACCAGTCTCGTTGCAGCATGATTTCATTCTGTTTGGAGATCTCGGGCAGGTTAAACTTCCACTGCCGTAACAACCAACTCGCAGCGCTGTGTAGAGCCGAACTATCGGTTACTCGCACTGTGCTGGCCAGTTCTCCAAGTCCCAATTCCCAGCGTGGAAACTCGTCGATAAAAAACGTCCGCTGTTCGGGATCAGGTCGATTTTCATACGTGCAGACGTCATGAGCGATTTCTGTGCTGCTAAAAGCCAACGAGGCTGTGGCCAGTTTTGCTTTCCGACGCCAGAGTGCTTTATCCGAACACTTTGCTGCTTCGTTCTTTAACGTAGCGGTTGCTTTGTTGCGATCGAACTTTAGAGCCGCAAGAAAATTGCCAGTGTCGGTTTCTGCGATATCGTCGATTCGAGAGACCAAATATTCCGTTTCCACGCGACCATAGTTCGCCAACGCAAAGGCGAGGGCAAGTTTATGTCGCGGATTCGTCGCTGACTCGAATCGCATAGTCAATTCACCTAAAGCCAATTCTTTGGGTAGTTTGCGGAGTTCTTTAATGTTTACGGGGATCGAGGGGCCAAGATTATTCTGCAACGATTCCGCAGCAACTCGTGTTTGCTCCTTTTGATTCTTCCACCGCTCAGCCGATGCCCAAGACTGAATCCCAGCGCCGATCAAAAGCAATATTCCTGCAAGCCCAGAGACAACTGGATTGCGTCGACACCAACGCCGTCCGCGTTCGGCGGAAGATATTGGTCTTGCAATGATCGGCCGACCATCGAGAAATCGCCCTAATTCATCAACAAGTTCCTGCGCGGACAAATATCGTTTCGATGGTACTTTCTCAAGACACTTATGCACGATCGTATCCAAGTCGAGCGGTACCGATGTGTTGAGTCGCCTGGGTGCTACTGGCTGTTTCTCCATCACTTGCAGTAACGTGTCCATTGTCGTTGCGGCCTGGAACGGCGGTCGACCTGTTAGTAGACAATACAAGACTGCTCTAAGACTATAAACATCGGCGAGCGGACCGACGTCCGTTGTCTTGCCGCTGGCTTGTTCGGGGGCCATATAAGTTGGGGTACCTAGAATCTGACCAGTTCCTGTCAAATTGCTTTCTGTGGACATCTTCTTTGCCAATCCAAAGTCGGTCACTTTCGGCTGACCAGCTTGATCCAAGAGAATGTTGCCCGGCTTGAGGTCTCGATGGATTACGCCTTGGTCATGAGCATACTGAACTGCTTGAGCCACTTGATGCAAGATGCGAGCAGCTTGTCGAGGATCAATTGGACCGCCATTGAGCCTTGCGGCCAATCTGCAGCCTTCGATACACGCCATCGAGAAGAAATGCTTTCCCTTGTACGCGCCAACTTCGAAAATCGGAACTATACCTAACAAATTCATTTTCATTTGGACTTGTCGACTGACCAATGGAATCGATTGTGCGGGCATCACTGGCAGTTGAGCTTCGAGATAGCAAAGGCGACTTTGGTCCAATACAGGCTGCGAACCGAGCGCTCGACCGTCAAATAAGTCTGTTGCCAAAGGCGGAGGCGATCTTGGATCGGTGCTTTCTTCCGGCGGAAATGAAAACCACGTTTCAACAACACATCGCCGATCGCACTGCCGAACTCGATGCTTGATCGAAATCCGTTCCACTATATTTCCGATCACTCTGCGTTCTCGTCGGTCGTATAGCGTGTGCCATCACCCTTCGCACGCCCCTCGTTCCTCGTTCCTCGTTCCCCGCCTCGCTACTTGATATATCCAGCAAAAGAATGCCAGTCTTGAATGAACTTTTGCCTGTCCGGTTTGAGCTTCTTGGCTGCCCGTAGTTTTTCTAAGAAGACGATGTCAACGCGATTTGTCGGACCGCCGATATACTGGGCTGGTCGAGGGGGGTTGCCTGGGATTCGGAACACCAATGTATTCGTGCTCATATTGTCTTCGACAAGTACTCTCCGCTGATTGTCAGGAATGCTGGGCCAAATTCGACCTGCGTCTAGGTACGCGATATCCAATTCAGAAAGCAAGTTTTTTGGCACGCGTATTTCCAATTCCGCGTCCCGCAATAACACGTCTTCGCCGTACGCAGTAGCAATGGTTCCGCCGAACTCCGCCCAAGCCTTATAGGTTTTACCCGTGTGGTGCCATGTCCAAACTCGCCAATTTGGTTTGGTCGTCGCCGGCTTCAGGCTATTCAGTTGCAGCGGACCTGACGGAGCTAGATTGCTGAAAAGGGGTGAGGTCTCATTGTCCGACCCTAGTTTTCCAAAGTTTTCCGTTTCGAGCCCGATTTTAATGTCATTTGCCTTGAGCGTAACATCTACAAATCCGAATGGGACTTGGGTACTGCGAAAGAAGGAATAGTTCGTAGTGGCTAGGTCGAGTGGCGACTTGTAGACGTAGCCTTCGAGACGATTTCCGGACTTATGTTCGATATCCATTTTCGTTCCGAGTCGACTCATGCCCGATAGTAATCCAGCGAAATTCGCCCGCAATTCACCGATCTTCGTCGTCCTCGGCCTTACGTCTGCGTTAAACAACATGGACAATACGTCAGTAACGCCAATCCGCGTCAAATCGAGCTTGTGTTGAATCGGCAATCGGAGATCGACGAGGGATTCTAAGTTTCCATCGGAAGGTATCGCGAAAACAGATTCTTTGTTTCCATAAGCGATCCATCCTCGCTTGATTTTGAATTCACCGGATTTGTTATAGGCGGCGGCATCGACTAGGACTCTCGCGGCTTCCCGATTCTCGGGCAAGTTTTCACGGTTGGTCACCACATCCACCTCGAGCCATCGGTAGACGCGATTTTCAATCTGCTCTTCATCTAGCGACTTGATCGTCGCTCGAATAGTCTCCTTTGTGTCTTTGCCAAGAAAGATGGTTCCAAGGTACACCTGAAACGAGCGATCAGTTGGCACAACCGCTCGGTCAAAGCGCTCGATTGGCTTCGGGGGGTTTACATCGATACTGGGTGTTGATTCGATACTGGGTGGCTTCGGATCGGCCAAATACAATCCGAATTGGAAAGCCCAGCTTGTGGGATCTGGCGGAAAAGGTTTGCCACTCGGGGATGGTTTCCTAATGCTTGGTTTGGTGGTAGACACCACCTCCATTGGTGGTTCAATCTTGACTGGTTCGATCTTGACTGGTTCCAGTATTGCCATTGCAGGGCCAGGATCAAATTGGTTCCTTGCCAGCGCCGCAATCCTTCGCATGGTGCGTCCAGTATCCGCTTCTCCAGGACCGGCATTCTTGATACGGCATTCCGAGCGAAGATAGGGCGAGTTCACCTCCAATTCCACGAAGCCAAACGGGTTCAATGGTCCGTTTCTTCGGCGAGCCATCATGAACGGGGCAGACTTCTATTATCCCAGCGGTAGTATTCGGCCACCAAAGCCTTAAGATCCTCAGTGGGGGAGATCGCATTCAGTCGCGATTCAACATCGGTCATCGACAAGGGGCGATCCGATGGTGTCAAGGCGATCATGTCCCCCACCAAAGCACTCAAGTTTTCATCGACATCGGGTCGAACCGACCGAATGTCCGATACAAGCGGCGGCATGCCAGGCCGCTCGAATGGCCGTTGCCCAGTCAATAGTTCATGCAAAGTGACGCCAAGGCTGAATATGTCGGACTGTGGAGTCACCTGATGTCGGCCGGAAAGTTGTTCTGGTGACATATAGGCCAAGGTGCCTAGAACCTGATCGGCGCGCGAAACGGCGTCGTCCCATTCCAATTCCAGGATCTGCGCCAATCCCAAATCCAGCAACTTGACGTCACCGTCCGCGGTGAGCATTAGGTTCGAAGGCTTGATATCTCGATGAATCACTTTTTGTTCATGTGCGTATTGCAACGCAGACGCCGCCAGACGCACAATGCTACAGGCCTCAGGAACAGGCAGCGGCCCTAGTCGTCGTACGAGCTGGTTGAGGTTAATGCCACTAATAAATTCCATGACAAAATAGGGCAAGCCTTCGTGTTCACCAGCGTCAAATGCTCGAACAATGTGTCGATGTTCCAGATGTGCCAATAGCTTCATCTCGCGAGTAAATCGCGAAATCGCTTCGGGCGACCCCATGCGATCCGATTTCAGGATTTTCACCGCCCGCTGTTGATTTAGCATGACGTGCCAGGCGCGGTAGACTTTCCCCATCCCACCCTGACCTATGCAATCCAGAATGCGATAGTCTCGAATCATATAAGTTGAATCGCCCGCGCCGCTGCGCGCAGATGCAAGACTATCCAATTGCCCGGGAGAAACAGAGCCAGCACCCAATGAAGAAGAATCGCCAACTACTCCAACCGCCACTTGTGGAACCGCAGCGGCATCCGCAACCAGCCGCATCAGCGAGTCGGATTCCTCCGACAATATCTCGAGGTAGACTTGGCATCTTTGGCAATTTGCCAAGTGATTTTCCACGAATTCGGTTTCTGCATCCGCTGATTTTCCAGTGAGATAGCTTCGCAAGGCCTCTGGCTGTGGACATGAGTTGCTCATAGTACGTTCTTTTGTGTTGATCGGCCGAACTACGATCTGGGAATACGCTGTTCAGAAAGGGAATGTCGATACACTAGGTTCAACGCAAAACGTTAACTCGAAAATTCATTCAAGCCTGTGATTTCCTCACGCTGCAAGCGTTGAACAACATAGCCCAGGGTCGCGCAGCGCACCCTGGGTTTAGGTTAAAACGCGTGCTCAAACCCCAACGGGGTTTGACATGCGATATGATCAATTGAGGACGACTGCTTCACATTGTTGTAGCATTTTTTTGTTGTTGCGATTCTTATTCATGTCGAATCGTTTCGCGGAGTCGGCGGAGCACCCGAGCCCGGCACATGCAAACGGCTGCGGCAGTCATTCCAAGCTCCCTCGCCACCTCGCTCGGACGCCGCCCTATCGCCGCTGTCAACCAAAAAGCCGTCCAAGTTTGATGAGAAAAATCTTGTCGAATGATCTCAAGCGTGGCAGCAATCAGCAACTTAAGATCATTGGCGGACTCCGACGCGTTTCTTTCCTCTGCCAAACTGTCGCTAGCCGCTTCGAATCTGACGAAATCTTCCCCTCCTATGGCAGTGGGGTTCTTCTTTGCAAACCGCAGTTGATCCATGATCTTGGAACGAGTAATCGTCCACAGCCAAGCACGGAAAGAGTTTTCCGATCTATCGCGACCAAACTCCTCGATGTGCCTTTCGATAGCCACAGATACATTTTGTACGATATCCTCAGTGTCTTGTGCTTTCATTCCATGCTGCCTGGACCACAACACGATAAGCGGACTGTAGATATTGACCAAGCGATACCACGCCAGTTTTTCGCCGGAACGAACTTGATTTAACAACGACGTGGATGTCGAAAACGGATCCTCTAATTCCGGCATGGAAAACAGGCTCCCTCACATGTTGAACAGAGATTCCAAAAAAGCAGGATCTTTAAACCATCAAACATCTTAGCAGTAAGGAGAGCGTAAATGCGAACGGCAAGCTGAAAAACTATTAGTGTAGTGCCCCCCTGACCGGCCTTTCAGGCCGACTCTCCCAAAGGGAGAGTGACGTCACCCTCCCTCTCCGGGAGGATCGAGCGAAGCGAGGGAGGGTATGACTCATTCTGCCGCTCGTTTGAAACCCTCAGTATTTTCTGCGTCCAAAAGGCTTCGAAGCTTTTTAGATGCGCGACTAAGGAGTCCGGCTACTGCGGGAATGGATTTACCTAGCAATACTGAAATTTCTCGCAGCGATTTCTCCTCCCAATAACGAAGGATCACAACTTGCCGTTGTTTTGCAGGCAGAAGTTCAATCGCGGCCGCAACGATACGAACCCGGTCCTGTTGCGCAAAGTGTTGGCTCGGACTGGCCTCCTTGCCTACTAGAAAACTTTCTAGCCGACTGGATGAAGCGTCCAAATCCGCTTGGATCGCTCGCTCACGTTGAATGTCCCGCTTCTTGGCGTGCAGATCGCGTGTCGCATGCGTTATAGTGCGCACCAAGGTTTTGCGCAGCCATGCGAGACGTTCCGCTTCCGTTTTCCCCTGAAATTGAGCTCGCTTTGCAAACGTGTTTAAAAGCGTTTGCTGGACAATATCCGAATGATCCAGTTTTCCGTTGTAGTGAGTCGACAAAAGACGCCTAGCCAAAAACCGTAGATACCCACGGTATTGGAAGAACTCATTAGGTTCATCAGGATCGGGCGACATAGTACTCATCCAGGCTCGATTGCATTGAAGCATTCCTAGATTCTTCGATAGATCGAAGTCTAATCTAGGTCCCTGTCTGAGAGCAAGCACTTTCTTATTGAAACTACGTCACTTGTTCACGATACTTAACAATCATGGGACCGTTTCCTCAGTTGGGCCCCAGTAATTCTAGTCGACGTAACATGCCGTCCGAGCTAGCCGCCAAAACCGAACGTCCATCTGTCGCTATGCTGACACCGCTTACATCACCCCCTACCAAGCTACTTATGAAGCTTCATCTCAGGGAGTTGCTTGTCCCAGAGTCTTTATTCGAGTTCGTGGCTACGTCCAATACGATTTCTGAATTTAAGCTGGTTGTTGTTAGGTTGAAGTTGAGCTCCAGATTTTTAAGCCAATTCAGGAATGGAAATCGATACTCCCGTGGTACGTCGGTAACCGAAGCAAGGCTCGTCTCCCGCCATGCGGAACTGGTCCACAGCAATGTAGATCGAGGTTTGTTTTGCAAAACAAATTGCCCCCCCAGCGGGCACTTCATTTTTCCGTGCAGTGCCTTCTCGAGCGACGTTCGGAAGCCTTCGGGGGCTGCCCGCAGTCCGATCGTCCAACGGGTCAGCCAAGCTGCATTGGCCGCTGATCGCTGTCTGGCATCACAGTAAGAATAGGCATGCATGTAGGGGGCGATCGCGGCGTCTTCGATCCCACCGGCATGGAGGTGTATTTGGGTCGGTTTCGATCCCTTTTTTTGCATCAGGCGTTGCCGAACGTCCTGCCGTAATTCGGAATGGGCCTTAAGGGTTGCCGTAGATTGGACAGTCCCCGCGATCGCGATTTGAACTTTGGCTGGGAAGTAACCCGAATAAATAAAATAGACAAGCAGTTGATCTTCGCTATTCGCTTGCTCGGCAGCTTGTCCTAAACTGGCCTTTTTTCTTTCCTTGACCGCAGGCAGCCAGATCGTGCTTTGTGTGCTCTTCACCTCGATCGTTTGATCGGAAAACCATCCTGCTTTCAATGCCCGCTCTCGCGATATCTCAATGACACCTACTCCGTAAGGTTTTCCGTTAACCGCCTCAGCTCGAGCAGGGAATGATTGCTCAGACGCCAATAGGCTATCGGAAAACGTACCGATCCCGATAACCGTTAGCAATCCAAAAAACGGCAGAGCAGTCAAAGCCAACATACGACTCAGCTTCCGATGACAAACTTCCTTGAGATTCCTAGCAGTTAATAGCATGGCAATGGTTCCAAAGAAGTTGATGCTGAAATTGAGATGCCAAACCGGCGTTGAACAAGTCGGAAGTCATCGCTTTCGGCAATGAAATTTGATGTCGACGAAAGCGTATGCCGCAATGATCTTGTGGCCTTGAGTCGTCGGATGGACGCTGTCCCAAAAGAGATAGCGACTCGGATCCACATTGGGGGCTAATGCATAGCCTAAACCAGAAACCGGGTCGAAGAGCGTTGCCGAATCAACTACATTGCGAAGACCAAAGAGTCTGGGATAACGCGTAATCGTTTGGAACAGACGACTAATTTGCACGTCGGCAATCCGGCTACGACGAAGCTCACTCCGCAGGCTATGCAGTTGTGCAGCGAGTAGCGAATTGAAAGCAGTGGTCGCCGAGTTCAATGCAGATGATGCAGGCGGTACCGAATTGAAAAAAGGTGTTTGGCCAAGAAGTGGCAAATCAAGGACGACTATATTCCGCGCACCTGCTTGGTAGAGCTTCCTGATGGACCCTGCGATAGCTTGAATGGCTGCTGGAATGAAGTTAGTTTCGCCGGAGGTTGCGCCAAAGAAAATATCGTTTGCACCGGCCCAAATGACAAAGATGTCGTCGGGGTCTGCTTCGCCTCCGTTAGCTAAAAGATAGCTATCAACTTGGGTTCCCAAGTCCGGCGTCCCATATGGCGAGGCGCCTGCTGCACGTGCACCATTGAAAGCATAATTGGTACCGCCAATCAAACTAGGAAGCGGCGTGGGTTCATCCATTGCCTTTGCCAAATACTCGGTCCAAACGGGGCCATTCGAGAATCGACCATGAAAGTAGAGCGGCGCAGGTGGAAGAGCACCTCCGGTGGCAATGGAGAAATTTCCTTCGTCCGACAGGCTGTCGCCAAAAATGTGGAGATCGGCGTGACAGCACGCCCATAGTTGGAGCCCCAAAAATACGATAGTGCAACAAACGGTTCGAATCTGCTTAATCATCATGGTATCGTTCCTATGGAGACGAGAAAATACGGAAACGGGGGGTGTCTATTCATCAAGAGCCGAATCGGCAGAGAATCATGCGCAGAAAATTCACGAATCGGGATAATTCTTTTGATCACCGCCATTTGGAGTGCGGAGATTCCATTTCGCTCTGCGGGATTTGTGGCTGAGCGAGTGTGTGTAAGTTCTGAGTCGCGGACGGTAGACTTAGCCAAGCCAATTTCGAAAACTTTCGCGTGAATAGTTCGCGTTATGTAAAATAGAACGTCTTGTTTCTATTGCGAATGCTACCGAGGTTGGTTGATGAGCCATCAAAATTCCAAAATGAAGTGCCCAACAGCCAATGAATTGCAGGCCTATTTATCGGGTAAGAGTTCCGGACTTGGGTTTTCCTCGCTAGACAAACACATTGCTTCGTGTCCAAATTGCCAACAGGCGTTGGGGTCAATCGGGCAACATTCCGACTTCATAACTAACTTGATTGCCGAATTAGTGCAGGGTCAACGCAACGGAGAGGAATTGCGGGCGACCGAAAAGTTGACAATGATTCGAGACTATCATATTCTTGAGTCAATCGGAGAGGGAGGAATGGGCTGCGTATTTCGCGCGGTACACACTCGATTGAATCGCGCGGTTGCCATCAAGGTCCTTAGACGAGATCGAGTCAACTCGAAGGAGGCGATTTCAAGGTTTTTTCGCGAGATGGAAGTGGTTGGGAAATTGGAACATCCTAACATCGT
>JBBRJI010000144.1:0-10381 GCA_038219625.1 Pirellulales bacterium
GTCCAAAAATCCTATGAATCAGGCAACTTGGATTCTTCCGCTTCGCTGGCTTCTTTTTCAAGTTCCCTATAGCGTTGAAGACATGTTTCAATGGCGGCCCGAAGTCGCTCCTGTGTGTGCGTTTGATGGCTCGCGTTCTCCAGCAACGGTCGCAAACCATCGTACAAAAGTTGAAACTGGCTTCGAATCAACTCCGTCATGACGCGAGGAACCGAATGCTGAACTACGACGCGAGGATCGACAGGCGGCTTGTTAGCTTCGACGGTTCGTTGATCCATGGCGGCAATCAATGCGCTCTGAATGGCATCAAGTCCGTCTTTCAGGCTCATAACCGAAGCTAACACCTGGGCTGTCGAATCCTCCCCCGACAACCCCTTGAGCTTTGTCTTTTGCGCAAATGTGGACTTGATGGAATTCCAACGTTTTTGCTCCTCGGCAGTTAGTATTCCTAAATTCTCCTTGAACTTGAGCATGTTCGACTCGCCATCCCGAGAGAGCGTTTGTGCATCCTGTTGGTAACTTGAAAGGATCAATGTTCGCAACTCATCTTCGTTCATGACGGGAACGACTTTCTCAGCGATGCGATTCATATTGCGATAGCTTCCTTGCAATTTGAACGGCGGTTCCGTCCGATAGTCGTCGGCCTGAGAGGCGCTTCGAATGTACTCGCGATTCATCATCAAAACCACGTCGCGAACCGTATTGAGTTTGCTTAAAACGGACATCATGTCTTGCACGCTGTCGGGTGACAGGTTGCTTTCCAGCGAAAGTCCCTCGGTTGTGCCTCGAGTTGCCGCTGCAATCACAGCCCTTTGATCCGCGTTAGAACATCTCGCAAGGGGCTGAAGAACCGTATTGCTCGTTAGGCAATTCTCGAGGTACGACAACTCAAAGGCCTCGCGGCTGTCGCCGATGATTTCCCCTAAGTTGTATACGTCCGCTCGATTTGCAAGCATATCTGGAATTTGAAAGCGTTCGCCGCTTTCGTTGTAGGGGTTGCCCGCCATCACGACCGCAAACTTGCGACCTCGCAAATCATACGTTTTGGATTGTCCGTTCCAAACCCCTTCGATCCGACGGGTTGCATCGCACAACGGGATGAATTTCTGCAGCAACTCAACATTGCAATGTTGGATGTCGTCGAGGTACAGCATGGTGTTGTCCCCCATCTCCAGTGCAAGATTGATCCGTTGCACCTCTTCCCTGGCCGAAGCGTTCGTCGCCTCGCTTGGGTCGAGTGAAGTGACGGAATGACCGATCGCAGGGCCATTCACTTTCACAAAGACCAAACCAAGCCGATTGGCGACATACTCCATCAAAGTCGTCTTGCCGTACCCCGGTGGACTGATGAGCAACAACAAACCCATTCGGTCCGTTCGCTTATTGTCGCCAAGTGCTCCAAGCTGTTTGGCCATGTTGTCGCCGATTCGAGGCAAATAAACTTGATCGATCAGTTGGTTACGAACAAAGCTGGTTAAGACGGTTGCTTTGAACTCGTGGGACCGAAGCCGTTTTTCGGCTTGCTCGATTAGCCTCTGTTTGGTCGCTTTCAGCTCCGCCCAAACGGAAACATGGCGTTTGACATGCTTTGTCAGACGTTCTTGAAATTCATGGTAATGGAACGGCATCGAACCTCTGGAGATACGCGGGTGATCTCCACTAAGGGCTTCGATCGTGCATTGCAGTTTGGGCGTTGATGGCTTGTTGGTTTCCGAAGCGGAGGGCTCCAATGGTTCGAGGAGCAACTGCAAAACGACTTCCTCTCGATAGTCAGCGGCTGGATCGTTCGTTTCATTCTCGAACCGGATGGAATAGTTACCGATCAATCCATCTGTGATGCGTTGGGCCAGTTGCCAACGATCGACAGGACGCTCTCGCTGCTTTTCTAGCTCCGACGCAATCGCTTTCCAAGAAATGTCCGGCATGGAATGCTTCAGGGCATTGACAATCTCGGTGGCTCTTGGATGAACACATGGTAAGCGATGGGGTTGCAGGACCTGAATCTGCCCTAGCAGATAATTTGCGGCCATTGCTCGCGACACGCCGCGGAGCATTCCTTGATCAAATTGCTTAAGAAGCCTCTGCAAACGAACCAATCCAGACGGATTGGGCTGTGTGTTGGTCAACATCCTATCCATCAGACCGAAGGACGATAACCATTCTTCGGTAACCATACGGACTTCATTTGGGACCAATCGATCCCAAACGTACCATGCAAGACTGCGCAGTTTCGGTGAGAAGGCGAGCAGACCTAAAACACTTCGGCTTTCAAGAATGACGGCAAGAATATTCGCAGCATCCGCGTCATGCACACCCCTGGCGTACCCTTCTTGGTAGCGTACTTGCATCGTTTCGCGAACTGAAACAATGCGACTTGCAGGGTCAAGAGCCAAGAACGCAGAGGCGTTCAAGCCGACCGAGGTCGTGCTCTGAGTTATTAGGTTTTCGGCTATGGTAAAGGCAAGATACTCGCCTCGATAAACGGTTGGTGATTCGCTTGGCAGAGGCTGATCCCAAAGCTCTCTAGCAAGGTCGAGAGCCGGATCGTTCAGCGGCTCAAAAAACTGGGTGCCAGTCAAATGCAAATGCATCCGTCCCTCGCGAACTACCGTCGTCAGTTCGATCGCATGATGATTTACGCTGAAGCTGTGCTGTCCAAGCTTGATGGCACGATTGCCGTCGCTTAGCAACTCCCGTCGATCTCGCTGCTGACGAACCGAATCATCGGCAATCGTCTTAAGCCTCGACAGCACATCTTCGCGGCGAACGGAATCACCGAGCTCGAGCAATTGATCGGCGATGCGTCGAACCTTTTCGACCATTAGGTCTGAGGCAAAGTAGGAGCTTAGCTCAGCGAGTTCGTCGATACGCGCAGTCTTGGAGCCAATACCAGCCAGGATTCTGTCTGCTGCAGCCACAAGCGTGTTGGCACGCCGCGTGCGAACCTCAACCAACTGCTGTCGTTTGCTTTCGAAAGTATCGCAAATGGACTGACGTTTCTCTGTCAAACGTAGCAGCAGAGTCTCCGAGTCCGCATAACGGCCCTCCAGTTCCTCGATTTGCATCAGGACTCGCGTTAAGGCGGCATCGACTTTCTCCGGCAAATCTGCTGTATCAAGAACGCCCGCCGTAGACTGATCGAGTAATTTCGACTGCGACGCGAAATCCGCTTCCATCTCGCTAGTTGTTAAGTCGCGAAGCCGCATACGCAAAGTGGATCGGCCACGATTGAGCTGCGAGAGGCAGTCACCAACGCCATCGATGATCGTGGTCCGTTGGGCCAAGTCATCGATTTTGAGCTGCGAGATCGTTTCGATCAGCAGTTCCAACGAACTTCCTATCTTTTCAAACTCGCTATCGAGTTGTTTGCCGGTGGCGGAAGTGGTAATCGATGGTATTGACGTGGTGAGATTCTCGATTTGCAGATCGAAGGGTTGCAACGACTTGGGTGATAGCAAAAACTGCACACAACGGACACCCAACCGATCAGCCGCTTCGACCAGTTGCGACTCGATCTGCTCGACCTCCGTCAGTTCGATGTATCGCAATTCACGAAGCTGGACGGCAGCTCCACGTTGAGTTCGAATGGCAGCAAGCTTGTCAACGAAGTCGTTGATACGTTCGAAACGAGCTCGATCAATGGTCTTCAGTAACTCCACTGTGTCAGCCTGTGTCTTGGCGAGCGACGTCGAGGTTTCTTGGCGAGCGCGAACTACCTTCTCGAACTCGTCGACCGCGGCGGTTGCCGCATCTCGAATCTTGCGGACTGGCTCGGAAAGGACAAAGACTTCGTCGCGATCTAGCCAGAAATAGCCGTCGAGTACATCGGCGGCGCGCTTGGCCAAATCTGCGTATAAGTCGGCGTACGATTCATCTTTGTCGATCAGGCTTAGTAGTTCTTGGCATTCGGCCATTCCTCGCACGAGATCGTGATTGCCGATCTTGAATAACAACGACTAGGACTGAACCGTTGGGCGGTAATCGGGACCGATAAAAGGTGTCTGCCAGACTTGCAGGGCATGGTGTTTTTGAGGCGTGTCCCCTGCACGCATCGAGATCATAACGCCATCGTGACGAAACGCCTGACCATGACAGATCATAGGCGTATCGACTTCTTGGCGGATCAAGTTGTAGCGAAGTTGCAGGTACGTCCCCGAAGCCGCGTGGTAGAACAGGTAAAGAAAATCTTCACCGTTCGGTGATTTCCTCAACCGATCGAATGCTAGTTCCGTAAGTCCATGGTCAAAGAGCTTCGCAATCCCGGTTTGCAAAACGAATCCGTTCGGAAAAATGATGCCATAGTCGTCGGGAAGTAGGCTGCAGGCGGATCCTATCGAGTCGAGCCGCTTCACTTCGGTGCGTTTGGTGCTAAAAACCAAGTAGCGATAGTCTCGCTCCTGGTAGGGCTTGATCTTGAGAAGAACTAAATTGCCAACGATCGCATAGAATGTTTCTGCGTCATCCAGCGTTTGGTCAGGGCTGTCCACCGGTTCACGATAGATCCCAAGTCCATCTTCGGTATTGTCCTCAACTTTGATAGTGAGGTCGCCATGAACACAGTCCACGAAAAGCTTTTCTTCGATCGAAATATGGGGGTGAGCGCCGTGTCGATGGCTTTCTCGTGAAGCTCGTTTCCATAGGAATGCATGTTGTGCTGGAGCCCGAACGTCGGCTTCACTGCGATTGTCGACGTATCGCAACGATTGACCCTCGAGCGTCCATTTGAACGCTTTGAAACTGGTTGTGGTTTTGCCAGTTTGGAAAACCATGTAGAGCAATGGGCCATTCTGAAAGAATCGCAGGAAGGTCGCATTGCGATAGTACCGATAAAGTTCCTGGAAATCTCGTCGGAAGGCTTCACTGAGCAAGGGCTCCAAGGAGTCCTGACGCGCTTGCTGGCCATCGAATCGATAGTAAGCGAAAACATCGCTGGGATGGATCTCAGTTTTGAGACCGAACTGTACGTTGTAGCCTAAGAGAATATGAGTTTCGGTTGCGAAGAGGTCGCGAGGGATGCAATTGTGGTCGGTTGTAACGTGCGCGGTCGAGTTCAATCGCGTCTGAATATTTCCGAAGACTGCAGCTCGTTCGGCATGCAGCTTTTCAAACCGCTGGCGGAGCTCGCTAGCCGCCTCACGCAAGCGGTTGCGAAGCACTTCATAGGTCCCGGAGGCCAGGGCGGATTCGGTCATTGAACTTTCAGACGTTGGGCCATTACAAACAGGGAACAGTGGTTTTCATCTAATATTAGCTTGGAACGGGTAGGTTGCCAGAAATACCGTGAAAAGTAGTGAGGTAATTGAACAGGCGGAAAACGGTGGCGACTTAGGCTCGGCCTTGCGAATAATGCCAGACATAACTTCCTGAAAGATCACGACCTGGACCACCGTGCCACAATTGGGACTCTTCTTGATAGAATACGGAAAAATCCATGACCCATCGTAAACGTTCTCTAGCCGTTGTAGGGAATACAATCGACGGAATGCAATCGACCCCGTAAAAAACTGGAAGAGTGACTGAATGATTCGACGCGCCATTCCACCGTGGTTATTTTGGCTTCTTGCAATAGGTGGCGTTGCGTTTCTGCTGGGGGCCTATGAGATGGTCTCCGCTAGGCAAACTCGCATCAATCCGCTGCAATCGACTATTCCATCCTTTGAAAAACTAGGGGAAGGGCTCAAGCAGATTTTTCGGCCCCAGGGTCTGCCTGAGAATCCGAAGCCACCCATGTTCTGGGTCGACATACGCGCGACTCTTTGGCGTTTGTTCATGGGTATGGGATTTGGCGTTGCGGCATCCGTCGTTGTTGGGGTGCTGATGGGCGCCTATCGTTGGATCGAAGCTCCGTTGGGTCCAGTCGTTATGTTTTTGTCCAAGGTACCTCCTACGGCCATGATGCCCATCTACTTTGCCCTTGTGGGAACCGACCAGAAGATGTTTACATCGATGGTGGCGCTTGGAATCTTTTTTACGATGACTCAATCCATCTACCAAGCCGTCCGACAAGACGTCAGCGACGAAGCGATCAACAAAGCATACACGCTTGGCGCTTCTGAGTTCGAGGTCATATACGAAGTGATCTGGAAGCAAATCTTGCCGAAAATCATCGATGGTATACGGTTGCAGATCGGACCTGCCATGGTCTTTTTGTTGGCCGCAGAGATGGTGGTTGGGAACGCGGGGTTAGGATACCAAATCCGAATGCAGTCCCGTATTTTGAATATGAGCATTGTCTACGTGTACTTGGCAATACTCGCCTTCGTAGGCTTGATCGCGGAATGGGGACTCGCCACGTTACGCAAAAAACTTTGCCCATGGTATGTCGACTAAGCCGAAGAGAATAGGACAAACGTTTGTGAGCGAATTTGCGTTAGAAATTAAAGCATTGAGTCATGTGTTCGGTTCTTACCGAGTGCTCGACAATATTAATTTGCAAGTGCTGCCAGGCCAAATTGTGGCGGTGGTGGGACCTAGCGGGTGCGGCAAAAGCACCCTGCTCAGGGCCATTTTAGGAACCGATCCGCCAACTCATGGCGAGATCCTGACCGATGGGACGCCGGTCTGTGGCCCAACTCGCAATGTTGGGATCGTCTATCAAAATTATGCCCTCTACGATTTCATGTCCGCAGAAAGGAATGTTGGCTTTGGGCTAAAGATGGATGAAACCACGATGTGGATGCGTTTCTTCCAGACCAGAAAGTATATTGCCAAACGCAGAGGCCACATAAAGAAATCGCTCGAATTCCTTCGCGTCGTAGGACTCGCTGACGCGTGTGGTAAGTATCCACGTGAAATGTCCGGTGGGATGAGGCAGCGAGTCGCGGTCGCACAGGCCTTTATCATGCGTCCGAAAATCGTGCTGCTCGACGAACCCTTCGGCGCACTGGACGAAGCCATGCGAGAGGATTTGCAGATAATGCTTTTGCGCTTCTATCAAGAGAACTTGATCGCAAAAAAAGAAGGACGCCGTCCCGAGTATACCATACTTATGGTAACGCACGAGTTGAACGAAGCCATCTACGTAGCCGATCGAGTGATTGGACTGTCACGTTTTCACACGAACGGTAACCAAGGTGCTGCGATTGTGTATGACCGACCTTGTCCGATTTTCCATCCGGATAACCCTCGTGACTTCTCCAAATTTGTGGAGCAACGCGAAGAGCTTCGAAAGGCAGTTTTTGACGAAGAATATATCAAGGATCGAGATAAGTACGTTACCTTTTGGAAAGAACTCGGGGCACTGGCCAATAGCGTGGCCGGAGTCTGAAGCTCATTGTCGCCTTTCGCGTCTAGGGCTTCTTCCATGCTATGTTTGGGGGTAGCGGAACTCGCCAAGAGTTTCGGCGGTTTGGACTTGGGGGTAGCGGAACTCGCCAAGAGTTTCGGCGGTTTGGACGAATCCACCGGGATTTACCGCTTGAAGTCGCCGAAAGCCTACGCGGCTTCCGCTACGCAAGAACCCCAACTCTTAGGCTGGGTACAGATCTAGTGTCGCCGCGCCCTGATTGGACCAATCCTTGGCCAATTAGCTTAAGACTCCGGCAATCCTGTTGCCCGGTACTTACTTAGAGGATTGAACAAATTGCGATTCGGATGATACTGGAACTTCGAAAACAGCGTGCATTTGGAAACTGGATTGACTCCTTTCAACGAAACTAATCGTGTTTGAATTCGCTTCGTCGTTAATAGCTGCACCGGTTCTGCCTGCAACCATCCTGCTTGGGGTTCTACTCGTTTGGAGCTTAATGACTATCGTCATTGGAGGCTTGGATAGCCATGTCGCAGCGTCGTGGCATCTCCACAATCCGTTTTCCGGAGGGCCGTTTTCCGGAGGGCATGGAGATGGGGACGGCATAAGTCACACGATTTCGCATGCGCTCGGTGATGCCATGGGCACGGTAGTCCTAGCGCCAGCCAATTGGCTGAATTTGAAGCAGCTACCGATTGTCTTGTGGGTTGGGATTTTCACACTCGCATGGTGGTCCTTTTCCATTTTGATCTGGGTGACTTTCGATTCCACCTTCTTCAACAAGCCGGGCTTTGTTGCGGTCGGCGCGATGATACTTCGAAACCTCACTTTAGGATTGCTAAGTACTAAGTTGATCACGCAGCCCATGCGAGGTTGGTTTGATACCAACGAATTGACGTCCGTTTCGTTGGTCGGGCAAGAAGCTGAAATCAGTTCGTTCGATGCTACCCCTGAGAACGGGCAAGTCAAGTACAAGACCAGTGGTGCACCATTGCTGTTGAATGTTCGAACCGATGGGCCGCATTTGCCGAAAGGCACTCGTGTCTGGCTAACTCATTACGACACACAAAAACGCATCTACATTGTTTCCGCCACGACGACGACCTCGAAGATTTCCTCCACTGGATCCAAGCAATGACTATTATAGTTACGATCATTTCGATTGTTTTTGCCGTATTGATATTCATCGTTTCGCTCGCCATCGTAGCCGGCAAATTTTACGTGAAGGTGGGCCCAGACGAAGCCATCGTCAAGACCGGCATGGGAGGCCTGAAGGTAGTCATCGATGGCGGCGCGCTCATTTGGCCCGTCATACATCGCTATGAAAAAATGGATCTAACGCTCAAGAGCTTCGAGATCGCCAGAGAAGGATCGGCGGGTCTTATCTGCAAAGACAATATTCGTGCTGATATCAAAACGGCCTTCTTTATTCGTGTCGACAAAACAGCCGACGAAATCAAAGAGGTCGCACAGTCCATCGGCTGCAAACGGGCTTCCCAAATCGAAACGATGCGTGAACTGTTCGATGCCAAATTCTCGGAAGCCCTCAAGACGGTTGGAAAGCAGTTCGAGTTTGTTGAACTGTACGACAAACGGGACAAGTTTAAGAACGAAATCTTGAAGGTCATCGGAACAGACTTAAACGGTTATCGATTGGACGATTGTGCCATCGACTATTTGGAACAAACCCGGCTCGAACTATTGAACCCCAACAACATCCTAGATGCCGAAGGGATCAAGAAGATCACCGAATTGACTTCCAATGAAAAAATCAAGGAAAACCACTTTACTCGCGAACGAGAAAAAACTCTCAAGAAGCAAGACGTCGAAGCTCAAGAGGCTATTCTCGAACTAGAGCGTCAGCGTATCGAAGCGACCGAACGTCAAAAACGCGAAGTGGCGGAAATCCAAGCAAGGGAAAATGCTTCGGCAACCAAATCACGTGAGGAGAATCGATTGGAAGGGGAACGGGCAAGAATCACTGCCGACGAAGAAATCGGGATCGCAACACAGAATAAAGACCGAACGATTCTTGTCGCTCAGCGAAATAAGGAACGTACCGACGGCGTCGAACTCGAACGCATCCAGCGAGATCGTCAGTTGGAAGTCACCGAACGCGAACGCGTTGTTGGATTGGCAATCGTGGAAAAAGACAAGGCACTCGAGACCGAACGTCGCAATATCCAAGAAGTGATTCGCGAGCGAGTCATGGTCGAGCGATCAGTGGTCGAGGAAAAGCAAAAGATCCTTGATACCGAAGCGTTTGCGGCGGCGGATCGCACCAAACGCGTTGAAGTCACCGCAGCGGAAATGGCAGCAGAACAGTCCTTGGTCAAAGAAATCAAAGCCGCGGAAGCAGCTCTCAAGTCGGCCGAAAGTCAAACAGCTCAGATTCGACTCGAAGCAGAAGCGGGGCGTGATCAGGCCGAAAAGAAATCCGAAGGAATGAAATTAATGGCAAACGCTTCCCGCGCCGACTTTGCCGCTCAGGGGCTAGCGGAGGCGGAAGTCATGCAGGCCAAAGCAACAGCCATTCAAGATCAAGGGTTAGCCGAAGCCAGAGTGCTCCGTGAAAAATACACGGCCGAAGCTCAAGGGATTACCGAAAAGGCAAATGCTATGAAGATCCTCGATACCGTTGGCAAAGACCATGAGGAATTCAAGCTTCGACTCGACAAAGAAAAGCAAATTGAGATTGCAGCGATATCCGCTCAGAAATCAATCTCGGAAAGCCAAGCGTTGGTTTTGAGCGAAGCCCTCCGATCGGCCAAGATCGATATCATCGGTGGCGATGGCCAATTCTTCGATCAGATAAGCGCTGCGGTTCAAGGCGGGAAGGCCATCGACCGATTTGTTCTCAGTTCCAAGGTCGCTACCGATATTAAAGATACGTTCTTCACCGGCAACCCGGAACAATTCAAGGAGCGGCTCGGCGGGCTCTTGGAACAATTTCACTTGGACTCAGGGGATATCAAAGACCTGAGTGTCGCAGCTCTCATCGCCAAACTCCTCTCAAACGGCGGCACCGAGGGAGTACGAAATCAGTTGGTCCAATTGCTCGGGTTGGCGGGAACGCTCAATCTGGCCGATAAACAAGTCGGTAAAGTGGTTGGCTAGTGCTTCTTACGTGCT
>JBBRJI010000145.1:0-10372 GCA_038219625.1 Pirellulales bacterium
AAGCCCTCCGGCGGTGCACTGTTCGGCACAGGGCTCTTCGCTCGAGCAATCCAGTTTGGACTAGGCAACGTGACGTTGACGGAGCGAACCTTGCCGACGATCCCATTCTTCAGCAGCTCCACCGCCAGTTTGAACTCGATACCGCTGCGTTGCATAGTGCCGGTTTGCACGACCCGTTTATGCTTGCGTGCAGCATCGATCATCGGCCTTCCTTCGCCGATCATGAGTGTGAGCGGTTTTTCACAGTAGACGTCTTTGCCGGCCTTACAAGCTTCAATTGTCATCAAAGCGTGCCACTGATCTGGCACGGTCACAACGACAGCATCCACATCCTTTGCGTCGAGCAAGCGACGGTAGTCGTCGGTCATGACCGCAGAGAGCCCGGCTTGCTTTTGCAGGAAATCACTAGCTTCCGATAAATAAGTTCGATCCAAGTCGCAAAGCGCTACGATATTTTTCAAGAAATACTTCATGTTGTTTTTTGGCCCTCCCTGGTTGCCAACGCCGATCATGCCGACGCGGACCCGTTCGCTTGGTGGCTCCGCCGCGAAAAGGGCGCGATGGGTACGAGGAGAGAGACCCAGAATAGCACCTCCGAAAGCGGTTTCTTTCAGAAAGGAACGACGTGATTTTTTTGCCATGGCCGTTGAAACTCCTAAGGGATGTCGGAATCGGACAGTCGTATTTATAGTTCGTGCGTCCCGCGAAACCAAGGCAAATTTGGAGTCCTGGGATTCTTGCCGGCTGTCCCATGTCCGTCAGGGAGCACGCGAATCCGGACGTCTGATGGCCTGCGGGATTCTAAGCCGGGAGTCGTAAATTGACAGCGCCTTCGAATTCGACTTAGGTTATACTAGTGCTTCTTCCATGCTAAATTTGGGGGTAGCGGAACTCGCCAAGAGTTTCGGACGTTAGGACGAATCCACTGAGATTTACCTAATGAACTCGCCGAAAGCCTACGCGGCTTCCGCTACGCAAGAACTCCAACTCTTAGGCTGGATACCGCACTAGCCAGTCCTACCGAAACTCCTGCCCACCATTGACGTTTACTGTCATGTCGTACACTCGAACTACCCGTTTGCGCAAGTGCACTCAAATCGCTTCCATTGCGGTAATTATGGTTTTGTCGATTGTGACTGGTTTTGGGCAGCAACCATTCACATCGACGACTCCGAATACGAACGAACCCATTGTCATCACCTTCGAAAAACATGTGCGACCTATTCTGAAAGCACATTGTTTTCAGTGTCACGGCGAAGACACCGAGTTAGCCGGTGGTTTGGATGTCCGACTGGTACGGCTCATCACCGCGGGCGGCGAATCGGGAGCCGCGGTATTAGCAGGCGACCTGGAAAAGTCGTTGCTTTGGAATCGCATCGCTGCAGATGAGATGCCGCCAAAAGCAAAGAAACTGTCCGCGGTAGAAAAGCAAACCATTGCTAATTGGATTCAGCAGGGCGCAAAGACAGCTCGGGCTGAACCCTTGCGTCCCGAGGAAGCACGGTTTACGGAAGAGGAATCGAGCCACTGGGCCTTTCAACCCGTTAAGCCTGAAATTCCTCCTGCAAGTTTTCGGTCATCCGAGGGCCTTGCGATTGACGCGTTCATCGCATCAAAATTTTCGAAGGTCGGATTGGCGTTTTCATCCGCGGCCGATCGCCGAACGTTGATCAGGCGACTGACGCTAGACCTTCATGGTTTGCCGCCGACCGGAGATGAGGTTGAATGTTTTGTACAAGAAACGGAGCCGGATGCGTACGAAAAATTGGTGGATCGGCTACTGGCTTCGCCTCAATATGGAGTCCGCTGGGGAAGGCATTGGCTAGACGTCGCGGGTTATGCGGAGAGCGACGGCAATATTGGCAAGGACCAAGCTCGTCCTTACGCCTGGTACTATCGTGACTATGTTATTCACGCCTTGAACGAAGACCGGCCTTACGATCGATTTTTAACGGAACAATTGGCGGGCGACGAATTGATTGAGGGAGCGCCCGATCGTAACAACCCAGTACATGCAGAATTGTTGGCCGCGACCGGCCTGTTGCGAATGTCTCCAGACATAACACAGACAGAGGATTCGTTAATCGATAGAAATCAAGCTGTTGCGGATGTGCTGAATGTGGTCAGTACGACAGTACTGGGACTGACGGTAGGTTGTGCGCAGTGTCATGATCATCGCTACGATCCAATAACCATCGAAGACTACTACCGATTTCGCGCCGTCTTCGATCCTGTATTCCCGATTCATCAATGGAAGAAACCGAATCAACGATTGATTGACATGACCGACGATGCAACGCGCGAACGTTCCGCAGCGATCGAAGCTCAAGCAGTTACGGTCCAGGAGGATATCAACATGCGACGGCGTGCGCATTGTCAAACTATCCAAGACCGAGAGATTGAGCTAGCGCCGGAGGCTGTCCGCGAACACTTGCGAACGGCAGCAAATGACAAACCATCTGCCCAGACCGATGAGCAAAAAAAATTACTCGCTCAATACCCTAAGGTGCGTTCGATCGCCGGGATTGTAGGGCAGTTGATTGAATATGACATGCCGGCCCATCGAGCCTTCGAATCCGAGGAGAAGAAGGTCGCCGAAATTCGTAAGACAAAACCGCTCAATCGTATGATCATGGCGGTCGAAGAGTCTCGCGATGCTGTTCCTGCAAGTCGCGTGTTTTTCCGCGGCAGCCCCGAATCGCCGACCAAAGAAGTTTCTCCTGGTGAATTGACGGTCTTGGTATCTGCTCGGACAAATACGGCAGTAATGCAACTAGCAGACGGAACGAGTCGAACGACGGGTCGTCGTTTGGCATACGCTCGGCAGTTGACGGACGGAACCCATCCGCTGGTCGCTCGCGTTGCCGTCAATCGAATTTGGATGCATTATTTTGGACGTGGTATTGTCGCAACACCGGGGGATTTTGGGTTGTTCGGTGAAGCTCCCTCGCATCCCGAGCTGCTTGACTGGTTGGCGAACGATTTTGTTCGGCACGGTTGGAGTATGAAGCGACTTCACAGGCAGATCGTCATGTCTCGAACCTATCAACAAACGGCGACTCCCTCGCCCAATGCGGATTCTGGTATTGACCCTGACAATCGCTATTTGAGTCGCATGAATTTGCGCAGACTAGAGGCCGAGGCAATTCGGGACAGTATTCTTGTGGTTAGCGGTCAATTGAATCCAGCGTTGGGTGGCCCTAGTGTGCCCGTTGCAGAGGACGGCGAGGGAAAAGCCGTGGTGGGAACGCGTTTGCTGCGTGATGGACTGTTCGCAGGCATCGAAGACGCTGGTGAACAAGCCTTCCGTCGCAGCGTGTTTTTGAGTTCTTCTCGGGCATTGCCGCTAAACATGTTGCAAACGTTCGATCTACCTGCAATGACCCCCAATTGCCAGCGTCGCGACACTTCGACTGCGGCGTCACAATCGCTGTGGTTCTTGAACGACGCGTCCCTGGTGGCCTCGTCGCAAAAGATGGCGGAACTGCTTTGGGGTTTAGATAACTTACTTTCGCAAAACAGCACTCCGGACAATTCAGAGCAATTCTTGCCAAATAGAATTCAAGCAGCTTTCTTGAGAGCTTTTGGGGTCAGCCCGACAGCCGATGAGCTTGCAGATTGTGTTGAGTTCTTGACGAAGCAAGCGGAACTTTTCCGTCGTGATGCAAGTACAGCGTGGCAATCGGAACTTGCAAAGCGTCCTGAAGCCGCCGACGTTCGTGCGCTGGCCAGCTTGTGCCAAATGCTCCTTTCGTCGAATCGTTTTTTATACCAAGAGTGAGGCGATCAAGGGTATGCAGACACCCCTCAATGAATCCAAATACGTATCAAACTCGCTTGGGCTTTGCTCACGGCGGCACCTTATGCAGTCTTCAGCCTTCGGACTTGCATCTATCGGAGCTGCTTGGCTGCTAAGACAGGATGGATTGCTGGCAGCCGATCCACCGGAGAAGCCGCTACTGGAACCCCAGAAATTCGATCTGCTACCCAAAATACCGTCAAAACCAGCCAGCGCGACTGCCATGATCTCCATGTTCATGATGGGCGGGCCGAGTCAAATTGATTTGTTTGATCCGAAGCCAGAGTTAACCAAACGAAATGGCCAGCAGTTTGACGGTGACATTAAGTTCGACAACGCCGCGCAAGCGAGTCGACAAATCATGGGCCCGCAATGGGCGTTCCGTCCACGCGGCAAATGTGGCATGCAGATTTCCGATCTCTTACCCAGCTTAGGAGAAGTGGTCGACGACATCACTCTGATTCGTTCCATGCACTCCGCGGTTAATAATCATTTCCCTGGTTTTTACGCCATGAATTCAGGGGCTGGAGTGGGTGGTCGTGCGACGTTGGGGAGTTGGCTCGTTTACGCATTAGGTAGTGCAACTCAGGAATTGCCGTCCTACGTCGCATTGACGCATCCATCCGGATTGCCCATTGTAGGCGGTGATAGTTGGACCAGCGGGAGTCTGCCCTCCATTTATCAAGGAACGGTTGTGCGTCCGAAGGAACCTCGCATGTTCAATCTCGAACCACCCGTCCATTTGCGAGGAGAGGCCCAACGACAACAGTTGGCATTTCTCGACCGATTAAATCGGTCTCATGCACAAGAATTTCCAGGAGACAATGAGTTGGCGGCGAGGATGGCCAGTTACGAGTTGGCGGCCAAAATGCAAACGTCGGCCGGCGAAGTGTTCGATATCTCGGGCGAGTCTAAAGAAACCATTCGCTTGTACGGAATCGATCAAGATGTCACTCGCGATTATGGAACACGCTGCTTAATTGCTCGCCGGTTAGTTGAACGAGGTGTCCGATTCGTTCAGATTTTCAACAACGGTCAGAGCTGGGATCACCACTCATCGATTGCAACAGAATTGCCGAACCGCTGCCGTGAGATTGATCGCCCCGCCGCCGCTTTGGTGCAAGATCTCAAACGTCGGGGCATGCTGGATTCAACGCTAGTCCATTGGGGAGGTGAGATGGGTCGTTTGCCGACGATCCAAGTTCCAGTGGGAAACGACGGCATGAAGAAAGTCGGCCGCGATCACAATACTTACGGTTTCAGTATGTGGGTCGCCGGCGGCGGGCTCAAAGGTGGCTACGTTCATGGTCAGACGGACGAATTCTCACATCATGCAGTTGAGGATTTGGTTTCCAATCATGACTGGCTCGCGACAGTGCTGAACCAGTTTGGCCTCAATCATCAAACACTTAAGTTCCGAGTTGGGACGCGAAACCTGGCTCTCGTCGAAAACGCTGCCGCTGCAGTTGTTGAAAAGATTTTAGCGTAACAAGCTTAGGATGTTGATGTCGTGACAAGAATTTGTACTGTAAGTTGTGCGTCATGGATCTTGGTGCTAATGGCAGGCGGGGCCTCGGCCTCGACGGTCGTGTTAGGGCTTTCCAACAAGCATCCCCTGACGCAGCCTCAGGTTGGAGAATTACTGATAAGTGAACTGCGTTGTGCGGCATGTCACGTCGATACCGAGCCGCAGCCCTTTTTAGAACGATCCGCCCCGGACTTGTCCGATGTTGGTGCAAGGATTGCGCCCGACTATCTCCGACGATTCCTAGCATCACCTTCGACCATGCATTCAGGGACACCAATGCCGGACCTTTTGGCCTCGGAATCGGACAGCCAGCGTGACGAAATCGCCGAGGCGCTGACGCATTTTCTCGTTGAGCAGTCGGCTCATCCCTTTGAGTCCGAAGTGGCGGACAAGCCGGACGTAAACATAGGGAAAGAGCTTTTTCACTCCGTAGGTTGCATTGCATGCCATGTTCCACGCGAAGTGATAAACGACGACAACACCGACGAGAACACCGACGACAACACCGACGAGAACGGAAACGCAATTGCAAAAAGTGTTGGAGTCGACCTAAGTCATATTCCGAGCAAATATAGTCACAACGCCTTGAGCGCATTCTTGTTTCAGCCGCTGCGGATACGAAGTTCGGGACGGATGCCGGACATGAAGTTGACGCCAGCGGAGTCGCAAGCGATTGCTGGATATTTGGTCGGTGAACAACAGCCCAATGGGAAAGCCCTCCAAACACAAAAGAAACTGGTGGAGTTGGGAAGGAAGGCCTTTCAAGAACTGAATTGCGCAGCATGCCATAAGTTGCAAAACATTCCTGCCGCTGCTCCGCTCGGTTCCTTACGAAAAGCAGACTTGACTCGCGGTTGCTTATCAAAAAAACCGGGTAAGAGCCCGAAATTTACTCTCGATGACGCGCAGGCAGCAGCCATTGTTGCAGCTTTGAAAGTGGAGAAGCCGGTCGACTCGGATAAAGTAAAAATCGCCAAGACACTGACCGCATTTAATTGTATTGCGTGCCATGTCCGCGATGATTTTGGTGGTGTCTCGCAAGATCGCAACGCCTATTTTAAAACCAGCGAAAAGAATTTAGGGGATGATGGTCGAATTCCGCCGCCGCTGACATTGGTAGGTGCCAAGCTGCAGCCGGTTTGGTTGAAGAAGGTTCTGTTCGATGGTGAGAGTGTCCGATCCTACATGACTACTCGCATGCCCCAGTATGGCGAATCCAACCTTCGAGACCTGCCCGAACTATTTGGGCATTTGGATGTTTTGAAGAGTGTTGAATGGAACATTCCCAGTCCGGAAAGCAATACGAAGAGTGAGCGAGAACGCGAGAAACTGCTGCGCACAGCCGGCCGCGAATTGCTTGGCGATAAGGGGCTGAACTGCATCGCATGTCACAATTTTAACGGCAAGCCGTCACCTATCAACAAAGGGATCGACTTGATGACAACCTATCAACGGCTTCAGCCGGGTTGGTTCAATAATTTCGTTCGCAATCCTGGTGCCTATCGTCCACGCATCGTCATGCCTTATTCATGGCCAGATGGTGTGGCTGCCCATAAAACCATTTTGGACGGCGATACGCAAATGCAAATCGAAGCGATCTGGTACTATCTTTCGCTTGGTACTTCGGCCGCCGATCCGCCTGGGATACGTCGACTCGATACGATACTATCCGTCGCAGATACGACACGAACCTATCGCGGGCGAAGCAGTGTTGCTGGGTTCCGGGGAATCGCGGTCGGTTTTCCGGAGAAGCTGAGCTATGCTTTCAACGCCGAGACAGGAACATTGACTTCGATCTGGCAGGGGGAGTTCGTTCGAGTGGATCGTGGTGGGCAAGGTTCAGGCGGATTCAATCCAGCGGCTCAAGCCATTGCGCTGGCCCAAGACGTTTCATTCCTTGAACTGACAGATGAAAAGACGCCCTGGCCATTGCGGCCAGTCATGACGAAAGAGTTGCCGAACAATCCGAACCCGTTGTACCCAAAGAATCTCGGCTATCAGTTCAAAGGTACCTTTTTGGACGACGCCGCCATCCCGACATTCATGTACCTGAGCGGAACGATTGAGATTCAAGATCGATCGGTGGTGGTGAATTCTGGTGAAAAACTGTTGTTGCAACGGACGTTTCAATTCAACTCGCCAAGACCGCAAACGATCTGGTATCGGGCGTTAACCGGTAGCGTCGAAGCTGAGTCCGAACTCGTTTACAGGACAGAGAAACTGCGGTTGACGATTCCAAAGGCACAGACGCTTTTGCGCCCTTCGTCGGACAATCCGGAGTTGTCAGAATTATTGTTGAGCATCGAAATTCCCCTAGGCCAGTCGACACTATCGTTCACCTATGAACCACTTAAGAAATAATCGAAGCTGCTTTTCCTGGGCTTTTCTCGCCATCTTCGCACTTGACTTTAACTTGTGTCTCGCCGAAGAAGTCGGGCATCGTTGGGGGACTGAGGAGCGTGAACGAAAATACTATCCGATCGTGAACGTGCCGATTCCCAAAGATACGGTGCTCGAGGCTGGAGCCTTTACCGTTTTGCCAGACAACCGGGTGGCGGTCGGAACTCGACATGGTGAGATTTACTTGATCGACGGAATCGACGAGAAAAAGCCAAATCCCGATTTTCAATTATTTGCGACCGGGCTCGATGAGATCTTTGGCCTCTCCTACAAGGACAAATCGTTTTACGTCACGCAGAGTTGCGAAGTGACGCGAGTGAGCGATACGAAAAACAATGGCCTTGCAGATCGCTTTGAGACCGTCTCCGATGCTTGGGGCTATGCGAACTATCACGAATATGCCTTCGGCTCCAAGTTGGACGCGGAGGGGAATATGTTTGTTGCCCTCGGTCTGTCGCAGTCATACGAATCGCATGCGTTGTTTCGCGGCTTTGTTTTGAAAGTTTCAGCCGACGGAAAAACGACTCCGTACGCGAGTGGCTTGCGGAGCCCAGCCGGCATCGGACAGGATGAACATGGAGCGCTCTTTTATGTGGAAAGTCAGGGTCCTTGGAATTGCTCGTGCAGTTTAAAGGCTGTTTCGCCTAGCAGCTTTCATGGCCATCCGGCAAGCTTCAACTCGTACCAGTTTGCGCCTGAGTTAGGTCCCGTTCCTGAAAAGCCAAAATCGGGATCGCGCATCGTCATCGAGAAGGAACGCGTCAAGCAGCTTGTCCCGTATGCTGTTATCTTCCCATATATTCGTATGGGACGTTCGATTACCGGGTTCACTGTCAATCGAACGCAAGGGAAATTTGGCCCCTTCGAAGACCAATTGTTTCTTGGTGATTTTACGCTTTCCATTCTCATGCGGGCTACGACGGAACAAGTCAATGGGGTTTGGCAAGGCGCTTGCTATCCATTTCGTGAAGGGCTTTCGACCGGAATTCTGAATGTCGAATTTACTCCGCAAGGGAACTTGCTATGCGGCGGTACGAATCGAGGATGGCCCGTGCGCGGGATGAAAGCGTTTGCTTTAGAACGTCTCGAGTGGAGTGGCATAATGCCATTTGAAATAAGTAGAATCACGATTGAACCAGAGGGTTTCCGAGTTGCGTTCACCAAGCCGGTGGATAAAGCAACAGGCAGCGCAGCGGAGTCGTATTCGATCTCCACGTTCACGCATCCCTATCACGGTGCTTATGGCGGTCCCGAGATTGAGCAGACGAGGCCGACCGTGAAATCGGTGTCACTTGCCCAAGATGGGCTTACGGCCAGCATCGTATTGGACAAGATGACCCGCGGACATGTTTACGAATTCGATCTCATCAAGTTGCGATCCCAGGACGGCGACGAGTTGTTGCATCGCAATGCTTACTACACGGTCAATGAAATACCCGTTCCCTAAACGACGAAGTCGATCCGACGAAGAAAATTCGTTGGGAAGATAAAACGGTGACACACACGATTCCTGGTTTGGAGTATCTCGACAAGGCCGATTTGGTGATTCTGTTCAGCCGATTGATTACGTTGCCGTCGGATCAACTCGAATATGTTTACCGATACTTGGACTCCGGACGACCGATCATTGGCATACGCACGTCCAATCACGGCTTTCTTGGTTTCGAGTACAAAAAAGACGGAAAGAAGATTGATTTTGGTGAGGATGTTCTTGGTGGATCTTTTAGAAGTCATCATGGCCGCTGGCAACAGGATTCAACTCGCGGCATCCTTGTTAAAGAGAACAAGGATCATCCTGTCTTGTCAGGCGTCTCCGATATTTGGGGGAACTCCGATGTCTATCGCACGTTTAAAGAAGGTGGCCAATTGCCGGAAAGTTGTACCCCGCTCGTCGATGGTCAGCCGTTGATGGGGCGTCATCATGACGATGCGGTGAATCCTGAGCTAATTGCGTTGCCCGTAGCATGGGTGAAAACGTGGACTGGTAATACAGGAAAGACCGCCAGAGTCTTTCATGTCACCATGGGAAGTGCGCATGATTTTCAAAGTGCTGGCCTGCGTCGTTTGACCGTGAATGCTGCTTATTGGTGCATGCAGATGGAGAAGGAGATTGACGCTCAATCTTGCGTGGACATTGTCGGTGAGTACAAGCCGCTGGATAGTGGCTTTGATTACAAGAAACTGAAGATCGAGCCGCATGCGCCAAGTTTCTACAAATAGCTTAGTTAGTATCACTCGATCAATTAGCGTCGTAGCGAAACTCGTCAAGAGTTTCGGTGCCCGCTCAATCCGAAAGTCTTGGCGACTTCCGCTACGGGAAAATCGAACATTTATTTTCTCGTTCCCGGGCTCTGCGACAAATAGCAGTTTACGAAAAATGCGTTACTGCGAGTTTTGTTCCGTTCTGCGATCTGGCGTTTCAGGTTGGTCGGGCTGGCGTTTCAGGTTGGTCGGGGGCTTGTCCCCCACCAACCTTGTTTTGGCGTACTAACAAACGGCCGGCACTCGCGAATCTAATCGACCCGTTCCCCTCGGCTTGGCCCGCCGCCGGCGGGCAAAGCCGAGGGGAACGGAAGTTGGGACGCCCAAGTGTAAGCACCAATGCACAAATAAACTGCCATAACTCCAGTTCGGCAAAATCGGAT